>NZ_VUNS01000023.1 GCF_009695545.1 Victivallis lenta
TCTTGAAGTAGGCTTTGTCCTTGATCTGCGACAACGCAGTATCGTCATCGTCCAGCTTGAACTCAAACAGATAGATATGATCGTCCGTCTGGACAACCGCATCGATCCGACCGTCATTCGTGCAGGATTCCGCTTCGATGTTGAATCCGAGCAGACGGAAAATCGCATAGAAAATGGACTGGAACGTCGCTTCGCTTTTTTTGTGGATTGTGTAAGGCACCCCGGCGAAGAACGATTCGAGAACTTTCCTTGCCTGATTCAGATTGCCCTCCAGGAACGCGGTTGCAAGATCAGCGGAGAAGCTGCTGACTTCCCGTTGCGTTCTGCCTACATAACTGTTCAGCAGATACGTGCTGAAAGATTCTGCCACTTCCTCATTGGGGAAGTCGAGCCAGAACCAGCGTTTGTTGAAACGAATCTCGCTGGATTTGATCGTCAGATACCCTGTCTGCAACAGCAGCGTTACAGGATCGATGTTGTGAATCTCGAACGCATCGAATGTCACGCCGGGAACCGCTCTCGATACCGCATCCTCAAAGTTGAAATCGGTCTTCTTGGCAAGCTCCATCAGGAACGAGGGCGTTCCCGTGGCGAACCAGTAGTTGTCGAACTTGCCGTCATTCTCAAAGAACTTCGCTATGGACACCGGGTTGTAAACCGTCTCCGAAGTCTCCTCGAAACAGTAGCCGTCATACCACGCCTTGAGCTTCCGTTTCAGCTCCTCCACCGAAACCTTCTGCGCCTGTGCGGTCGCTTCGATCCGGTCGCTGAAATAGTGTTCCAGTTCCGATTGCGTATAGCCGAACATCGTCGCATAGTCGGAACGCATGGTGATGTCCGTAAGATTATTCAGATCGGAGAACAGCGATACATGGCAGAACTTCGTCACTCCCGTGATGAATACGAAACGCAACGTGTCTTCAAAGGCTTTGATGACAGAGTAAAACGCTTTGAGTTCGTTCAGGATGTCTTGAACATGAGGCGCACTGACATTATTCAGAATCGGCTTGTCATACTCGTCGATGAGAACAACCACCTTCTGCTCTCCCGCAGATAGTGTGCGAATGAGTTCCCGGAACATTTCACAAGGCTCTGTCGCATTCAAAGCGATATGGTGATCCTCGGCACATTCCTGAACGAGTCCGCTCAAGCTGTTCCGTGTTTCTTTCAGCCCATGAAAGCTCCAACCGTTGAGATCAAGATGAATGACCGGATACGGCTTCCAGTCATACTCTTTCTTTGAGATCGCCAAGCCGTCGAACAGCTCTTTGCGTCCCTCGAAGATCGCTTTGAGAGTGGAAACCGTCAAGGACTTGCCGAAACGACGGGGACGTGACAGGAAGTAGAGACCTTTATAAGAACGAACGAGCTTCCAGACATATTCAGTCTTATCAACATACAGGTATTTCCCTTGCCGGAGATCGGCGAATGCGTAAACACTGTCTGTGAGTTCCTTCATCGGTCATATCCTCCAATACCTTACTATACAGCGATTCCGGTGATTTTCAAGCATGGATGCGACAAGATTGCTATGAGTTCAGTTCCTCCTTGAAGACAACCGGTCTTCAAGGAGGAACCGTCATCTGTCATGATGAAGCCGAAAACATCAACTTTTGTTCCTGTCCCAGCAGGGACTTTCGATCTCCAGACCGTCTGTTTTGCGCTTCTCTGCTCTACTGTCTTCAGGAGGCTAATTGAAGGCATATTAACCTTGCCAAAGCGAACATTCTTTCAGTAAATTGCAACGATGTGATTTGACAAAGCTGCGAATGTCACATATATTACAGAAGTTCTTGTAACGCACTAACCTAACGGGAGGAATGAACGAAACAGAGTATCAATAATCAATTGACAATCAGATAACGTAAGCTTTAAGCAGACTTCACCTCAGGAAACGCCAAAACCACGTGAACAAGTCAAGCTTAAGAGTTTGCGCCCATATTTGGGCGCTCTCTGTGCGTATAGACTTGTTCAGGCATTGGCGTGCCTCTGAGGTGAATACAACAGAGGGCGTCTTTTTTTATGCCGTGCACAACCGATCTTCTAAATATTAATTCCCCTTTATCCGAGGTTAGCAAGCCTGTGTCAAAACACTTGTCGGCTAACTTCAATAATCACCAGTCGACAGAAAAAAGAGCACTCGAAACATTTCCATGCAACCGATGTGGCTCATGTTGTCGAGCCTTGGAGAATAACATTGTTTTTGAAGAATTAAATAGAGGAGATGGTACATGTAAGTATTTTGACGAAACTCATTCTCTTTGCAAAATTTACGACAGGCGTCCTGAATGTTGCAATGTGAGGATAATGTGGGAGAAACATTTTTCTCAAAAATTCTCCTGGCAGCATTTTATTGCAATTAATAAGGCGATATGTACAAATCTGAAAACCAAAATGGAAAGAGGTAAAAAATGAATCATTTTTTTCAAAATGGTAATCAAATGTCGGAAAAGAACGGGGACGATTTGTTGGCCCTCATCAAAGGAATTATGGCCAGCCTGAAATCATGCTGGCAGTTTCTCCAGAATCTCCGAGCCAGCACCACTCAAAGAATCACTTACGCAGGATTGATCTCTGACATTGTAAGAAATAAACCGAATGATCCATACATCAAACGCTGCTCCGTCATTCGCAATCAAAACGCGGATGGGACAACCGAACTGATGATTGTTTATCTTGATGATTTAAATCAACCGGTATGGGGGCCAGATCCGCGGAATCCGTTTGGTTGGAAAATGAAGACCAGGGAACTGGACTTCGAGTTGGAGGATGCGTTCGGGAATAACAATATGCTGATATTAGATTGACTTGAAATAAGGAGATTTTCATTATGCCACTGCCTCTGCTTGCAATCTTTGGAGCCTCGCTGGTCATTGGGACTTTGGTGGTTGTTGCTCTCTTGAAGTGGAAAGAAATCGTCAACTGGTTTCGCAACAAGGGAACGTTGAAACAAAGTGACAAGGATAACATTGCTGTCATGGTTAAAACTCAGTTAGCCTCAGGGCATGTTCGCGAAATTCACGGCATTTTCAACACCAGAACCGAAGAGGTTCTGGATGGGCAGCAGTTCGAAGCGAAAGAACTTGATCAAGAACTGCAGGAAGTGTTCGGTAAAGAGGATGTCGTTGTTTTATCATAAGCAATTAATTGGAATGCAAAATGTTGCCTTTAATCGTAGCCCTTGCTGCCGTTACGGTTGCCTGTGTCGTTTTTATGTTGAAATTCGGAATGGTGAAAAAATGGTTCAATCAGAATCAGAAAATCACCAATCCGAATGCCGTAAATGTTCTATTAAAACAAAAACTCAAATCTGGGGAGTATAAAACAATAGGTGGGATTTTTGACACACAAACAGAAAATATCCTTTCGGCAACAGCATGGCAATCTCAAAAATTGGATGATGAACTTAATAAACTGGAACGAGTTTCTGTCTTACGAAATTTAAATTAAGATTCATGAAAGATTGCAGAAGATGGACAAAGTACAGATTTGGGGAATTCCATCAAATTTGCCTACAGATAAAGCCGCGGTGTTTCGTTCCAGATTACTTTTGGCCTATAACGATATCCGGCCCTTGTTATCGGAGCCTCTTCCAATTATTTCCATCGGCGATATCAGGCAGAAACAACAGCCAGAGGCCTCTCCTTCCGGAGAAAAAAAAAGTATATCCGATCCTTCTGATATCCGTTATCTTCCACAAGAACCTTTGTATTCATTCAAACAATTGATTCTTCCCGAAGAAACCTTGAACGCAATCAGAAACGCAATCGAACTTTTAAAGGTTGAAAAAACAGTTTTTGATGATTGGGGGCTGCGGACGATTGAACCTAATCCTCGGGTGGCACTGAATTTTTATGGCCCCCCGGGAACGGGAAAAACTTTGGCTGCCCACGCCATTGCTGATTATTTGCATAAAACCATTCTCATTGCCAGTTATGCTGAAATTGAGAGCAAGTATCATGGAGATGGGCCCAAAAATGTCAAAGCGATTTTCGCTGCCGCAGAAAAGCAAGATGCCATTCTCTTTATCGATGAAGCTGATTCGTTGTTGTCTAAACGCCTGTTGAATGTTACTCAAGGTTCAGAACAGGCAATTAATTCAATGCGAAGCCAGTTGCTGATCTGTCTGGAACAGTTTCACGGAACCGTTATTTTTGCAACAAATTTAATTGAAAACTACGATAAGGCATTTGAAACTCGTATCCAGCATATCGCTTTCAAAATGCCGGATATATTCTGTCGCGAAAAGATCTGGCAAGCGCATTTGCTTCCCCAATTGCCTCTGGCTCCAGAACTTTCTTGTACTGACTTGGCCCAGGCAGTCGAAGACGTTTGTGGTCGTGACATAAAAAATGCTGTCATCAGAACTGCCGTTCAGGCAGCAATACGTCATACCCTTATTACTCAACAAGATTTGATAAATACGATAAAAAATATCAAAGCGGCAAGGATTTCTGTTATCGGCAATAATGGCAATTTAAGTCAGGAAGACAAAAACCTGCTTCTTGAAAAGGCCAAACAGGCATTGATGCATAGTTCAGCAACTACGAAGGAGGATACTCATGGGAGATAATGTAACGAAAACAGAAAAAGCTGCGGGGTGTGGCTGTTTCATCGGTCTGGCCATTGGTGTTGTACTTTCTTTACTTGCCATAATTGGGGGAAATATGAGAGATCCCCGACCATTACTATTTTTCATCCCTTTGTTAGGACTATTTTGTGCCAGTATTCCCCTGGCAATCTTCAGTCCGGAAAAAGGAGTTCGTGGTTGTGCCGGTTGCATCTGTTATCCGATATTTATTATTGTTGCTCTGGCGGCTTTTTTCAATAACGCGATGTCTGTATTCTGGGGTGTGATTATTGCTATTGTGATTTTGCTGTTATTAAATCTGGGCCGAATTTGCTATGAAAAGGAACAAAAAGCAAAAGACAGACAAATTGCCAATAAATTTGAAGCGGCATTATCAAAACAGTGCAGCGATCTCTTTCCGGATGAATACCCTGCTGATAACTCGAAAAAGTAAAAAACATTGAATTTAATTTCACACGAAATAAAACAGAAAGGGAAAATGCAATGAAATCCACTAGTACAGAGAATCCCATTTCATCAGAGGTGGTTTCCGATAAGTTTGACATGAGTACAATTCGTTCGGCGCCTCCACAACCAAAACTTTGGAAGCAAATAGTTTTTCTATATTTTCTTACCGGCTTCGGCATTATATTCCCTATTTTACTGGTTGTTCGTATTCTTTCTGAGAATCATGATTTTACGATAAGCATTGGAAGAGCAATAATTGTATTTGGAGTTCCCATATGCCTTGTAATTGCATTAATTAAGCTATGGTTCTCGGTCGATATCATAAAAAAACAATTAGGTGTGAAATTACTTGATAAAGATACGACCAATCCTAAGGAACTGTGGTTGATCGATCTAATTACAGCTCTTTCTAAAAAAGCGAATCTTCCCAATGTACCATTGATCGGTATTTATGAATCAGGGGAACTGAATGCCTTTGCCGCCGGACCGACTCGTTCCCGGGCAATGGTGGCATTTTCTTCTGGTATTTTAGAACAAATGGAACAACCGCAACTAGCTGCCGTTGCCGCTCATGAAGTTGGCCATATAGCCAGCGGAGATATGCTGTCCATGCAAATAGTTCAAGGTGTTATTTGGGGAAGCGCCTTGATTGGAAATCTCGTTGGAAACTCAATTAAAATGTTCTTTGAACAAACAAGGACCAAGAAAAGCGAATACAAGGGCTTTGAAAAACTTGATCAACAAATGAAAGATCTCAAGTACGATTTCTTTGGTGAAAACATTCTAGGGACCTGCATCACATCGTTTGGCAATATTGTATCATTAGCTTTTTCGCGTCATCGGGAATTCAAAGCGGATAACTTTTCGGCAACAATGACTTCACCCCTGTTAATGAGTTCCGCTCTTCAATACTTACTGAACGATCAAAAAGCGGGAACAACAACACAAGCGAATTCCCCTTATGCGGCCTTAATGATTTCTGCTCCTGAAGGATGGGCTGATTGGCTTTCGACACATCCATCTCTGGAACGTCGGATCGAACACTTGAAATCATTTCAGGCAGACGTTTTGCATGTACCAGAAGCAATAGTACCTGAGCAAAAAAAATAATACCTTTCAACAAGCTCTTTTAAGTTGAGGGCAAACTAGACAAAAGGAGAATGTAGCATGGCACAGTATCAGGCATTAGTGGAGTACAAGAGAATCGCCAAAGGGGAGACTTCTGTCCACAATATGAAGGAATTCGTTTATGTCGGCATGAAGAACGTCCAGCTTGCAAAAGGAAAGATCAAGTCCAAGTATCCGAATGACAAGATCATGTTCGTGAACGTCACTTGGAAATAACAGCCAGACGGGAGCGGAAGAGTTATGGCGGTACAGAAGACGCCTTGGACAAGAGTCAACGCCAAGGTCTGCTGCACCTGTGAATACTGGGACGGGGAACGGGAACTGCAATTCCTTCCGGGAGTGAGGTTGAACGCGATCCTCGCCCAGTTCAATCCACAGGGGCGCTGTCTGGCAAAGATGAACTGTCTGATGGCTTACGACAACCCCGGAGCGGCATATTGCGCGACTTACAAACGATGGCACAAGTTGCCGTAAGGATGTAAGATGAATGACTTCATACGGCTCCCCGGATTCTTTCGGAAAAAGATTGAACCGGTGTATTACCGTGTATGCTGTCCGGAGTGCGGTTACACGGAGATGCTGGAACAGGAGAAGGAATGCGGTGATTCGGAAGAGCATCGGAGAGAGACGGCATTGCCGAAGGTCTGTCCTGTATGCGGAGCCGGGGTGACACGGAAGCGTATTCCGGTCTTGCTTCGATATTGACAGATTGGATGGTGAAGTTGAAATTGAAACATGGTGATATATGAGAAAGATATTTACCATAGCAATCACGACGATTACAATCTTCTTGGGCTGCATCTCGCCTGCGATGGCGAACCGGGAGATCGTTCCTGCGGATGTCACGGTCAAGGTGCAGTATCAACTGAAGATGGACGGTTACAATTCATGGACGACAACGAACGCCTCTTTGAGAGGAGCGGTCACCGAATCTATGATGATCGGCCAGCTTGCAGCCAGACATCCCAACGGACAGATTCGCATTCTGTCGGCATCCTATGGCAAGACTGTTGCCCATACTGTCCGCTACCAGATGAAGAGGGGAAAGTCTGCCTGGACGAATGGCACCGTAACGTTGAACAATGCCTTGACCGAATCCATGGCAAGGAATCAGCTCAAAGCAAAGTTCCCCGGAACGTCAATCCGAATCCTGAGCTTCGTAAAAAAGAAATGACAGAGGAGAGTTCCCATGCGATTGCCCGTAGCGGAAGACAGGAATTGTTTTACGACAAGGCTCAAGTACAGACTTGAACCGAAGAAGCTGGCTCAACAGCGGTTTGACTCCTGGTGGAAAAGTGAGGAACCATATCGAATGCAGAGAAGTGTAATTACCAGTATCAATGGGTTTTATCTGATCCACCGCATGGTAATGATTCCTTACCCGCCTCCGATATGGTTTGCCAAGTCGAAACTGCGTCCCGATCAGATCGCATACCTTGAGAAACGCAGAACGGAAGCTGCTGAATGAATCAAAAAAAGATCACTCTGTCAACCGGGACACTCACAACGAGTGCCCCGGTCTGGTTTATGCTTTGAACCGCAGATGACACTTGGGGCAGTGGTACAATCCGATCACGTTTTCATCAATCAGCTTGCCAGCCTGAGCACCGAGCAGACCTCCGGAGGTGACACCCCAGAGGAGATTCAGGATTCCTCCGGCAACAGCACCGATGGTCGTGCCGACAACTCCCAACGCACTTCCGGCACGGGCACCGCGAACCATGCCGACAATCACAACGGCCCCTCCTGCGGTAATCCCAGTTGCGGTTCCAACCGTACTGGCACGATGAAGCGGGTTCGCAATCGATGCACAATTCGGACAAAAGACTTTCGCCATAGTAACGACTCCTTCTTTCAGTTGATAAAACCGGCGACCGAAGCCGCCGGGGTGCGAGGTACTCTGTCGTTTGCACCACTTCCGACAGAGGGCCTGCCAGGGTGAATACCCGTGGACTACTTCCACAGTTCCGCCGGTTTGCCGTCCAGTCCGAACAGTCGGGTCAGACTGCGGTAGCACTGGTCGGCACGGGCGGGACTGTACTTCTTGGCGGTTTCGGTGAAGGCGTTCAACAGACTCCACCGGGTCGGTTCCGCAAACTCCTCGTGCCGGGGATGTTTGAATTCATTCCAGACGGTCAGAATATCGCATGACGGAATCGCCTGACGTTCCGCCGCCACCACCAGCGAAGCACGAACTTCATCATCATTGAGTTCATCGATCTTCAACTCCTCTGCTACATTTTCCAAGGTTAAAAACTCCAGTTCAAGAGAGTTTACCGCCTCCAGAACCAGGCCGTTCAGTTCGATCCGGGAGGTGTGGCGACGCTTCAATATCGTACTACCTCCAAACATGAGATTTGAACAGACTCTGACACTCAACCCGGCACTCAATCCGAGCGCCAGCGTGCGGTCATGACTGTTGCGGATGCCGATGCAGCGGCTCCACTCCGTGCTCGACGTGCGGTTGATCCGCATCACGCCGAACATCCGCTGACCGTCCCGGGCGAGACCGTACTGCTCCTCCAAAATCTGCCAGTTGTGTGCCTTGACCACCTCCGTCACCGCGTCGATCACGTCGCTGTGCGGAACCGGTTTCCAGCTCGCGGTAGCGGTCGGTGTCGGAACCAGCGCGATCTCATCGCGTCCGACGAACTTCCCCTCACTCATCATCAATCCCATAATCTTTTGCTCCTGTTGTTGTTTTTTGTTAAAATGATTGTATATTAGAGGAAACAGGAGGGATACGCCATGAGTCCGACAAAAATCACCGAAGTAACTTTGCCGAATGGAGTAACCGTTCCTGTCGTTTCTGCCGTGGAAACAGATGATGCCACCACAGAAACCTTGCGAAATGTTGCCGCGAAAGCCGGTTCTCATGCGGTTGAAAACGCCTTGTCGCGCGGCGTGTCCGTTACTGTCGCCAAAGCAGACAAGATTGTAACAATCCATCCGGACGGCAGCGAAAGCGTCATCGGAGCGCTGTAGACCGATGACTCCGCGCCTGAGAATGCTTGCCGGTCCCAATGGCTCAGGCAAATCGACTCTTGCTGCCCAGCTGAGTTCAGATTATGCCGTCAATCTCTATCGCTTTGTGAATGCGGATCTGCTCTTTGCCGAAGTGGTGCAAAGCCATCGGACGGCCTGTCCGTTTTCAATCGACAATGCCGAACTCGTGGAGTTCGTTGCCCAGTCAACCTATCCCCGAGAATATAAACGACCCTTTGAATCGGGGGAGATTTACATTGACGAAGAAGATTACCTGCACTTTTCTGCGAACGGCATCAATTCCTATTCCGTAGCAATCGTCGCAGACTTCTTCAAAGAGCAATACTTGAAACACCGGATCAGTTTTTCTTTTGAAACGGTGTTTTCACATCCTGCCAAGATCGATATCCTCAGACGGGCACAGGCAGCCGGATTTAAGACCTACATGTACTTCGTTGCGACCGAGAATCCCGTGATCAACGTAAACCGGATCAAGGAACGGGTCGCTCTGGGAGGACATGATGTTCCGGAAGAGAAAACCCGGTCGCGATATTTGCGCTGCATGGAACAAGTCCGTTATGCTTTGCCATATTTAAACCGGGCCTACTTTTTCGACAACTCAACGCAACAGTCGCTTTATCTGGCGGAGTACGAATCGGAGGTCGGCTTCTCTCTGCATTCAGAGCTCCTGCCATCCTGGTTCAGACGCTTCGTGCTGGGTGAATAGACCAAAGTCGAATGCCAGGATTTGCAACGCTCCCGATACGGACACTCCGCACAGGCGAAGCTCGTTTCGTTCGGCAGAAACACGCCCTTGTCCACCGCGTCCTGCACCCGCGCCGCCAGCGACTCGAACCGCCGGAACGCGGCTTCATCGCGGCAGGTGTAGTGCGTTTCGCAGACCGGATTCTTCGCCTTGATGATCACGTCGAACCGGAAGAGCGGCGTCGTGCCGTTCAGTTTCTCGTAGGCATAGCTGAACACGGTCGCCTGTAAGTCACGATCGGCTTTCCTGGCGGGCCAGCGGCTCGCGGAAGTTTTCCAGTCCACGATGCAGACATCCCGCCCGTCCTGCACGAGAAAATCCCATTCGCCAATCAGCGGCTTTTTGAGTCCAGGGACATTGATTTTGAACGCCTGCGCGACGCCTTTGATCGTGTAGAAGTCCGACCAGTTCGCGAGCGCGGCATCGAGCATCCGGGTTGCCAGCGCGATCATCGAATCGAAATTCTCCCCCTCCTTGTAGATCAGGTTCGGTGCGATTTCGGTTTCGATCTGGAACGACTCCGCAAAGAGGTTGACGATCTCCTCCCTGGTCAGCGAACTCCCCATCAGGCACTCCCATGCCTGCGCGGTCAAGGCCGCGTGAAACGCCTTGCCGAACGGGAGGCAGATCGAAGTCCGCTCGATCTCCGGCTGCTCCACATAACGGTAGAAGTATTGCAGCTGACAGACGTTGAGGTAGGTGTTCAACGCCGAATAGGACCAGTGCGGTTCCTGCCGCAGTTCATCGATGGTCGCCATCATGCCGCCCTCCAGCTGTTGATGAGTTCCGAACACTGTCGCTTGCTCAGCTGCCGCACATCCGGCACACCATGTTGCGCGGCGATCTGCTGCGGAGTCACTCCGCGCTGCCGGGCGAGATCGAGCAGATACGAGAGCTGTTTCGAACTCGCCGGAACGTCGTTCTGACGACCCGCTGCCCGGTTGCCCTGCGGCGCGGTTTTGCGCTCTTCTGCGGCGGGATACCCCTCATGATTGCGGGGCACATTTTCGTGAAGTTCTGCTTCGACCGAGTTCCGTACGAGGTCGAAGGTTTCATGAATCCGGGTTTGCAGCTGATCCTGAGTGAGCCCGTCCGGAAGTTCGACCTCGACCGAAGCGTGATAGCTCTGACTCGAATACTCTTCTCCGGCGGGAACCTTCTTGGAATACGACGCATTGAGTTTCAACATAATACAGATCCTCCTTCTTGTTTTTCCAGAAAAATCAGCTATATTTAGAATGCAAAGAGAAAGCGGCAGATCATCATGGATATTCGAGAACAGAAAATACGGCTTTGGCTGGAACATCCACCGGTTATGAAGTTTCCGGAGCCGTGCAATCTGCCCCCGTTTTCCAAGCAGTCCTTCCGAAACTACGAGGAAATGAACGCCTGGAAACGGGAATATCTGAAGCGGATCGCCGCTCAAGGGGGAATCAAATGGAAGAACTCCTGAAAAAGCTGAATGACGCCGGTGTCCGTTATGTGGTGATCGGCGGTCAGGCGATGCTTCAGGAAGGGATGCCCCGATTCACGCTGGACTGGGATCTTTTCATTCCCCCATTCGATCAGGCCAATTTCGACAAGCTCAACGCCGCTCTGGCCAACGAGCTGGATATGAGCGTGGAACCGCTGGATGTTCAGACCGGAGACGGGTTTGTACAAACCTTTCAAACCTCCGGCGGGATCCTCCAGTTCCATCTGTCGCCGCCGGGCCTGCCCAAGTTCTCCACAGTGGAAGCGCGGGCGGTTGTCCACGAGTTTCACGGCGTGCCGGTAAAATACCTCTGTCTGGACGACCTCCTGAGTTCAAAACTGGCGGTGGAACGCGACAAGGATTCCGACGACATTCTGTTTCTGACCATTAAGAAACAGAGTCAGCAGAACGGTTAAATCGCCATCTTGATCCGTTCGATGGCGCGCTTGGCGAGGATGAAGTCCCGCTCTTTCTGCTTCTGCTTCAAAACGGCTTCCTTGACCTTGCGGGTCAGAACGCCGGTTTCGTCGAGCAACAGCTTGAGCTTGCCGCGCAGTTCGTCGATGCCGTGATTCAGCTCCTCCATCGGGTCGGGAGTTTCGTTCGCGGACTCCCGGCGGGAGTCGGTTTCTTTGATTTCGTTCGTTTCCATTTTGTTTGCCTCCTGGTTGGGTTGTGGATTGGATTTGGGACTAAGGTGAATCGGCATCGCAACGTAACAGCCGGCGCCGCCCTCGGCCACGACCGGCATCCGCCCGTCCGAATGGGCGCGGAACTTCGTGTAACACTGCTGAAGCATCCGCAGCAGGATGTACTTGTTGAGTACCAGCACCGCCCGCGGCTGAACGCCCAGAAATTCCGTTTCCGTTTCGAACGACATCTCGGGAGTATCGACCGGAATAAACGTCACGCCATGCGGCGTCACATTGAGTTCGATTCCGTGGAACGGCTCATGGTCGGGAACCGTTTTCAGGAACGCAATGATCCGTTCCGGCTCGAAGAATTCCAGCGAATAATCCAAAGCGTTGCCGGACGGAATCACCTGCTTCCAGGCGGGAAATTTCCCGGAGAGCGCTTTCCCCTGCCACAGAAAGCCGCCAATCTCGATCCGGAAGAGCCGTTTGTTGCACCGATTCCAGAGGTGGAGTACACCGGGAGCGGCGGGCTTCGCAGTCAACAACGCGAGCGGAAACGGCAGCGTAACCTCCTCCGGAACCGCCAGCGGACAAGGAAGATGCAGCAGCTCTCTGCCGTTCGTCACAGTGATGCCCTCCGGTGAAAGGTTGACGCCCCGCAGAATGAGCCGCACACCATCGCGATCCGTAACCGGAGCCGCCAGTGCAAGCAACTCCCCGAACGTGGCCGGAAGCTCGACTTTGACCGCCTCCTCGGGGACAACCTCCAGCTCCGGCCATTCAAGCGGCTTCCCCGTAATCTCGACCTCGCCACCCCGCGTGGAACGGATCAGCTCCCGCAACGCCCGATACTCGACCGCGAAATCGACCGCCTCAGCAACCTCACACTCCACACTTACTGCAACACACTCCACGCCGTCAGTCGCCATGAGCCGCAACCGTTCTCCATCCCCGACAAAGCGAACCGACCGCACCACCTCCACCGGCGAAGTCTGCGCCACAACCTTCCCGAGCACCTTCAACGCCTCCAGCAACACACTCTTTTTGATCTTCATCTTCACCACCTCCATGCGATTAAAACCAATCAGCCCCGCCGGTCCGCAAGGACCGACAGGGCTGATCACTCATTCAGGCCGTTATTTTAGCCTGCCATCACAATGGTTATATATAGACGAAATCAGTTTGAACTGCACAACACGGAAAGGCATAAAAGTGATTTTCTGTTCGGGAAATTACTAAATACAATAGCATACATCTTCCCCAAAGGTTGTATTCCAGAATAAGTTGTGTTATTTTACCAGTAAAACAATATCCGGCGGGGGGAGTACAAGATTTGCGTAGGACTCGTTGCTCTCCCTATCAATATGGAAATTAAGTAAGGGAATCATAAAGATCATGGCCAATTCACATAAAGAGATCGTCAATTTCATCTGGGGAATCTGCAATCTTCTGCGAGGTCCTTATAAGCGTAATGAATATCGCAAAGTAATTCTACCGCTGACTGTTCTGCGTCGCTTTGATTTGACGCTGGCGCCAACCAAAGCGAAAGTGCTCGAAGCTTTTCCGCAATTAAAAGGGAAATCGGAATCCATCATTATGGCCCAATTGAAAACGATCACCAATGTGCCGTTTTACAATCTGTCGCGCATGACGTTTCAATCCCTGCTGGATGATCCGAACAACCTTGCTCCGAACCTGAACAGCTACATCAATGCATTTTCGCCCAACATTCGGAATATTTTTGAGCGGTTTGAGTTTGGAACGCAAGTAAACAAAATGGCGGAAAAAAATCTGCTTTATCAAGTTTTGAAAAAATTTGCCTCCAATGAAATCGACTTGTCACCGCAAACAGTGAGCAATATGGAAATGGGGCGGGTGTTTGAGGAACTGATCCGGATTGGAGCGGAACAGGCCAATGAAGAGGCCGGAGAACACTTCACCCCGCGCGAAGTAATCCGCCTGATGGTAAATCTGCTTCTGGCACCGGAAGAAGATTTGCGGCGCAGTCATGTGGTAAAAACCATTTATGACCCGGCCTGCGGAACTGGAGGGATGCTTTCCACGGCGGAAGAGTATATCAAAAGCCTCAATAATGAGGCAATGCCGCAACTCTACGGGCAGGACTGGAATGATGACGCCTACGCAGTCTGTCTCTCGGACATGTTGATCAAGGGAGAAAACGGCGACAACATTAAACTGGGCTGTACCTTCGAGCATGACGGATTCCAAAATATGAAATTCGACTACATGCTTGCAAATCCGCCGTTTGGTGTAGAGTGGAAACAGCAGGAGCATTTCATCAAAAGCGAAGCCGAACATCTGGGCTTCGACGGACGTTTCGGAACGGGACTGCCGCGAATCAATGATGGAGCCTTGCTCTTTCTACAGCACATGATTTCCAAAATGGTTCCGGCGGAAAAGGGCGGAAGCCGACTGGGAATCGTCTTCAACGGTTCACCGCTCTTCACCGGAGATGCAGGGAGCGGGGAATCCAATATCCGACAGTGGATCATCGAGAACGACTGGCTGGAGGCGATTGTCGCCTTGCCTGATCAATTGTTTTACAACACTGGAATCTCAACTTACATCTGGATTTTGACCAATCGTAAAATCCCGCAGCGGCAAGGGAAAATCCAGTTGATTGATGCACGCAATTTCTGGAACAAAATGCCAAAAAGTCTGGGGAACAAACGTCATCTGCTCGGCGACGAGTTCAATGAGGAACGTAAAGAATACCCTCATATCCAGCAGATCACCCGGATTTACGGGGAGTTTCAGGACAATCAGACTTTCACCACCGAATGTGACGGCAAACCCTGGACGGGGATTGTATCGAAGATTTTCGACAATGAATATTTCGGTTATCGGAAGATTACGGTGGAACGCCCATTGCGATTGAATTTTGCGGCGCCCCCGGAGCGAATTGCCCGGCTTGAAGAAATTACAGCATTCCAGAAGCTGGCAAGCAGCACGAAAAAGAATCCGAAACAACATTCCGAGGAGATTGAGGCGGGGAAAAAACGGCAGGAGGAAATCCGAACTTTCCTGCGTGATCTGGGGAAAGCAACCGGGGAGACCATCTATCGTGACCGCAAAGAGTTTCTGACTCAGATGAAATCTCTGGACAAGGCTTCCGGAATCCGGTTGAGTGCTCCGGAACTGAAAGCGATTTTGAGTGCGCTTGGCGAACGAGATGAAACGGCGGAAATCTGCCGGGATGCAAAAGGGAATCCGGAGCCGGACGCAGAGCTGCGCGATACAGAAAATGTGCCGTTAACTCAGGACTATCACGATTATTTCGCGGCTGAGGTTCTGCCGCATGTACCGGATGCCTGGATCGATGAAAGCAAGACGAAGATCGGCTACGAAATCCCGTTGAATCGCCTGTTTTACCAATATACTCCCCCCCGTGACCTGACTGTCATTGAGGAAGAAATCAAAGAGCTGGAAGAAGAAATTTTGACGCTTCTGGAGGAGAAATAAAATGGAAAATCCTCAAATCAAATTAGCAGAAGAGGCGATCAATGAAGAGAATCCATGGAGTGATGACAAACTGAAACGCCAAGAGGCAGCAAAAGACCTGACTAATCTGTTGGAGAATCAGGAAGACGCATTAACCATCAGTTTAAATGGAGAATGGGGAAGTGGAAAAACTTTCATGCTGAAACGCTGGCAACAGCAACTCAAAAATGATGGTTATTTTGCTATTTATTTTAATGCCTGGGAAGATGATTTTCTCACAGATCCCTTTGTCGCAATTATTGGGCAGCTATGGAAAGAATTGCGTGCAAGTTCCTTGAAAGAGCTGTGTCAGACGGTAAAGGATGCAGCTATCCCATTTCTAAAACACGCCGGGGTCAACCTGCTCAACAATGCCTTTGAAAAACTGACGGGAACTAATTTGACAACAATAACGGAAAAAGAACTGAAAACGGCTTCAGAATCTGCTTTTGACGAATATGTTTCCTTAATCAGTTACCGAGAGGATCTCAAAAGGCGTTTGCAGGATTTGGCTGACTCTATTTTTACAGAAAGTGGAAGACCTTTAATTTTCATTATTGATGAATTGGATCGTTGCCGGCCGACATTTGCAATCGAAGTTTTAGAGCGAATAAAACATCTTTTTCATATCAAACATATTATTTTTGTACTGGGCATTGATCGTAAGCAACTTGGTAAATCAATCCAGGCCGTATATGGCGAAATTGATGTAGAGAATTATCTGCACCGATTTATCGATCTGGATTTCTCTATTCCTCTGAATGATCCTGAGATTTTTTTCAATGCCTTATGGG
This sequence comes from Victivallis lenta, assembly GCF_009695545.1. Taxonomy (NCBI): domain Bacteria; kingdom Pseudomonadati; phylum Lentisphaerota; class Lentisphaeria; order Victivallales; family Victivallaceae; genus Victivallis; species Victivallis lenta. The sequence continues at coordinate 16,322 of NZ_VUNS01000023.1, forward strand.
AACGATATAGTATTCCTCAACATTTAGCAGACAAAGCCAATTTTGAAAATCGGAACACTTTTGATATAGATGAAGGGGAATCATTTCGGTGGGCTTGTTACGCAATATTATCGTGGCATCATTTCTCTCTACGTGAAATTGAACAAATTTTAAAAATATATACTTTATTGTTACGATCTACAAAACCGCACCACTTTACTTGGCCACATTTTGCCCCGATTTTAATTTTCTTAAAATTGAAATATCCAGAATTATATCACCAATATATTGCAGGCAAATGCACCGTTTCTGAAATTGCCGATACCATAATTCCTGCAAATTGTCCACAAAAGGAGGATGATAGAATTTATGAGGTTTTAGTAGCTGTTGTTTACGCATCTTTTGTTTCTGATTATCCTCGCACGGAACAAGAAACAAGCATTCTAGAATTACTTGAACAAATAAAACAAAAAAAAACATTATCAACATCAGCTTATTGTGCTCAATGCCTTTTGAATAAAACAGAAAGCTTTTATATAAACTTTGTCGACATCTTTTCAAGACTACGGAATACTTTTCAACATAGTAGTGAATATAATTCAGAAACACTCCGACGGTTAGCAAATAAAATTGATCTTATTAAAAGTGGGAGCAGTGATTTCTGATGAGAAAATATTCCAGATACGAAAAATATAAACTCTCCAATATCGACTGGCTCGGAGAGATTCCAGAGCATTGGAATGATTGCGGTCTTACTCATCGAATGGAATCTATTGTTGACTATAGAGGGAAAACTCCTGAAAAGGTAGATAGCGGCATATTTCTAATCACAGCAAAAAACATCAAAGATGGATATATTGACTACGATGCGTCGCAAGAATTTGTAAGAGAGGAAGATTATTTTGAAATTATGCAACGAGGGCTTCCCTGTATCGGGGATATTCTTATGACAACAGAAGCCCCCTTGGGCAATATTGCTCAGGTTGACAATACCAATGTTGCGTTAGCACAGCGCATTATCAAATTTTCTGCCCGTAAAGATAGTTTTCAAAATCATTTTCTTTATTATCAACTACGTTCGTCATTCTTTAAATCGCAACTCGAAAAATTTGCGACAGGATCAACTGCGTTAGGAATAAAAGCTGAACGCTTCTGCTATCTCAAATTATTATATCCGCCTCTTCTTGAGCAACAAAAGATTGCTGACTTTCTGGATCGGGAAACCGCTAAGATTGATTCTTTGATTCAGAAGCGGAATGATTTGATCAAGTTGTTGCAGGAAAAACGTTCCGCCGTGATTTCCCATGCCGTCACCAGGGGGATTGATCCTACGGTCAGACTCAAGCCCTCCAATATCGACTGGCTCGGAGAGATTCCAGAACACTGGGAGGCCATACCATTAAAATATTTATTATACGAAAAGTTAAAATACGGGGCAAATGAATTAGCCATTGATGAGGATGAAACTCAACCTCGATTTGTAAGAATAACCGATATTTCCGATGATGGGACATTGCGTCCAGATACTTTCAAATCAATAGACATCCAAATAGCAAAAGAATATTTATTGGCAGAAAATGATTTGCTTTTTGCCCGGAGTGGAGCCACTGTGGGAAAAACATTCCTTTACCAGAAATCCTGGGGAGTTACTGCTTTTGCCGGGTATTTAATAAGAGCGCGTTTTTCTCTTCATAAGGCAAATTCAAAATTTATTTTCTTTTGTACAAGAAGTAGCTTTTATTGGCAATGGATCAAGGCTGCAACAATTCAAGCAACAATTCAAAATGTCAGTGCTGAAAAATATGCGAGTTTTTGTTTTCCATTACCACCTCTTCTGGAGCAGCAGAAGATTGTCGACTTTCTGGCTCGGGAAACCGCTAAGATTGATTCTTTGATTGAAAAAGAGAAGCAAATCATTGAGAAAATGAAAGAATATCGCACCGCCCTGATCAGCGCCGCTGTCACCGGAAAAGTTGATGTGAGAGGAGAAGAAAATGCCTAACTGTATATCACGAATCAGGATTAAAAACGTTAAGGGGTTTTCAGATCAAACTTTTAATACTGAAATTATTGCTAACAAATTGCATATTTTTGTTGCGCCAAACGGGTTTGGGAAAACTTCGTTTGCAACCGCGTTCAATTCGTTGAACCGAAACAGAATCGACCTAGATGAAAAAAAAACTCATAGATGCAACATCAGCAAGAAACCAGAAATAGAATTGGATTATAATGCTGATTCAGAAGTAACTACCTATAAGGCGACAGAAAAATCAAATACTATTTCTGGAATTTTTGACATTTTTGTAATCAAAAGTCGTTTGGAATCTCATGCACAAAGACAGAATCATGGTCGCTATTCCACTGCGATTGCTTCAATGCGAATAAAACCAATTACACTGATTAACACAATTCCCCCTCTGCGTAGTTTTACTTACTCCATAAGAACAATTCGCAATGTTTTTGGCGCTAATGCCAATAAGCTTATCTTAAACATATCTCCTATTTTAAACAACAAAGAAGTGATATGTTATTTAGATTCTGTAATCAACTGGCATGAGTTATCTTTGAAAAGAACATTAATAATATTTGATGATATTCTTAATCAATCACGAGAGATAAATGGCAGTAAAGATTACATTGTTGAAAAACTACAAACAACTTGTTTACCTAATATAGAAAGCAATCTAACCATAAAAAATGCTATTGATCATATCGTGACCTCTTGTAATATTACTTCTCGAATGGAAGCTTTTTTTGTCCTATGGCAGTTGAACTATTTAAAGCTACATGACTCTAATTTTTCTTCTGTATTGAAATATTATGAATTTTGTATTTTAAAAGAACAATACACCAAAACAATACAAGATTTCAATTCGTCATGGAACAACATTGAACCTAAGAAACTCGGACAATCATTAGTCGTTAGTTTTCCAGAAGCAGATTACATGTCAAATGGTCAAAGAGATCTCTTATCTTTTGTACTATTGCTAAAAAAAGCAGAGCAGCATTTCAAAAAAGAAAAATGTATCTTGATAATCGATGAAATTTTTGATTATTTAGATGATGCAAATCTTGTTGCTTTTCAATACTATATTTCAAAATTTATTCAAGATTTCAAGTCGCAAAAGCGTGAGTTATATCCAATTCTCATGACACATCTTGATCCAATGCTATTTGCTCATTTCCGGCTTAATGGTTATAAAACTCATTACCTAGATGATAGAAAATTTTCTGATAGCCTTCATCTTTTAAAGCTTATAAAAGAACGAAGCAACGACAAAATTAAAGATTTTGTAGACCATTACTTATTTCATTACGATCCTGAACCTGCAGAAAGATCTACAGAATTTTTGTCACTAGGAATCAAAAAAAATTTCTCTGATACAGCAACGTTTCATCCATTGATCATTAAAGAAGTAAAACAATATCTGAATGGTCAACCTGCAGACCCATTTGCTGTTTGTATTGCGACAAGAGTTCGAATTGAAAAAAATGCATGTGATCAATTATCTACCCCTGAACTAAAAAGAGAATTTATCACCACTCATGAGACTATCAAGAAATTAGAGTTTTGCCTCAAAAAAGGAGTAGAAATTCCGGAAATATATTTCCTACTTAGCATTATTTATAACTCAACACTGCATGCTACTGATAAGAATGCGGAAACAATAGCAAAGCAACTTTTACGAAATTTAACTAATATAACTATAAAAAATATGATTGCCTCGCTTTTTCCTGAATTTAAGGAGGAAAGATAAATTATGCTGCATACCTCTGAAAAGGCTTTTGAGAATTATATTCAGGAAGCTATGGCTGCCGGGGGATGGAGCGTTGGCGACAAGACGCTTTGGGATAAAGAAGCCGCGATCTTTCCGGAATATGTCCTCCGTTTCATAAAGGGGACTCAGCCTCAGCTCTGGACACAGATGGAACAGCTCCACGGGGTGGAGCTGCCCGGTCTCCTCATCAAAACTCTGCTCAAAGAGCGGATCAACAAGGGGACCATGCACATCATCCGGCACGGATTCAAATTTTACGGGAAAACATTCAAACTTGCTTATTTCAAACCCGCACACGGAATGAATCCGGAAGCTCTGGCACTTTACGATCAGAATCAATTTCATGTCACCCGGCAAATTCCCTGCCACCCCAATGACAACAGCACCATCGATATGCTGCTCTCTCTGAACGGTATCCCCCTGATGACGCTGGAACTCAAAAATCCCGCGACCGGCCAAACCTGGCGCGATGCCGTCAACCAATATCAGACCGACCGAAACCCGCATGCTCCTCTGTTCCTCTTCCAGAAAGGCGCTGTCGTACATTTTGCCGTCGACCCCGAAGAGGTCTACATGACCACCAAGCTCAATGGAGCAAAAACATTTTTCCTGCCGTTCAATCGCGGCAGCAATCCCGGCGATATCGACTGCGGCGCCGGCAATCCAGCCAATCCCGACGGATACCGGACCGCCTATTTGTGGGAGGAGGTTCTGAACCGTGACAGCTTCATGGATCTCATCAACCACTTCATCTTCCTTGAGACCAAGAAAGAGATTCAATACGACGATGCCGGAATCCGGCGGGAAGTCACCAAGGAGACGATGATCTTTCCCCGTTATCATCAGCTGCTTTGCATCCGGGATTTAACCCGTCTGGCCGCACAGGAGGGCGCAGGGCATAACTATCTCATTCAACACTCCGCCGGGTCCGGGAAAACCAATTCCATTTCATGGCTTTCGCATCGGCTGGCTTCTCTTCACAACCAGGAGGATCAGAAAATCTTCGACTGTGTGGTCGTTATCACTGATCGCCGGGTTCTGGATAAACAGCTCCAAGATGCGATTTACCAGATCGAACATGCCGCAGGAGTCGTCGTTCCCGTCGATGAGAATACGACTCAGCTCGCCAATGCCCTGATCGACGGAACCAAAATTGTCATTACTACTCTGCAGAAATTCCCCTTTGTCCTGCAGTCTCTTCTGCGGATCGCGGGTGCGGAAAACGTGGATGCCCCCTCTGCCGAGGCCCTCACCCAAGCACGGAAATTTGCCAGCACCATCAGCACTCGGCGATATGCGGTGATCGTTGATGAGGCGCATTCCAGTCAGTCCGGAGAATCCGCCCGAGAACTCAAGCAGATCCTCGGAGCCGCTCCGATTGAAGAAGAGGAAGACTGGCAGGACAACCTTTGCCGAATCATGGAGTCACGCAAACAACAGCAGAATGTCAGCTTCTTCGCATTTACCGCTACGCCCAAAGGAAAAACCCTCGAAATCTTCGGACGTAAAAATGCCTCGGGGAAACCGGAGCCCACCTGCTTCTATTCCATGAAACAGGCCATCGAAGAACATTTCATTCTTGATGTTCTCCAGAACTATGTCACTTATAAAACCTATTTCGGGTTGGTGAAGAAAATCGAAGACGATCCCACAATGCCCAAGAAAAAGGCAACGAAAAAACTGGGCAAGTTTCTAAATATCATGCCTTACAATATCGAGCAGAAAATCGAGATCATCATCGAACATTTCCGCGCCCATATCAAACCCCTTCTGGGGGGGCGCGCCAAAGCAATGGTGGTAACTTCATCTCGTTTGCAGGCAGTTCGTTACATGAAGGCTTTTCAGCGTTATATTGCAGAAAACCACTATACAGATGTTCGCCCGCTTGTTGCCTTCAGCGGCAAAGTCAAAGACGATGACATTGAATATACTGAACCGGGAATGAATATCGATCTGGTCACCGGAAAATCCATTTCCGAAGCTCAACTTCCGGACAAATTCAGCACGCCGGATTATCAGGTTTTGCTGGTTGCAAATAAATATCAAACCGGATTTGACCAGCCTTTGCTCTGTGCAATGTATGTGGATAAACATCTGGATGGAGTTCAGGCTGTCCAAACCCTTTCCCGGTTAAATCGGATTGCCCCCGGCAAAGAGAGTGTTTTTGTCATGGATTTTGCCAATGAAGCGGAAAATATCCTGAAGGCCTTCAGTCCGTTTTATCGCGTAACTCAACTTGACGAAGTATCCGACCCGACGCATCTGGAATTGCTCAAGCATGAGCTGAATGCGACCCAGATCTATCTATGGTCGGAAGTGGAGAATTTCTGCCGTATTTTCTATAAGCCACTGGCAAAACAGAGTTCCACAGACCATGCCCAGATGGAACATTTTGTACAGCCGGCAACGGATCGCTTCAAGAATGCCGACAAGGAGTTGCAGGAAGAATTTTACAGCAAACTCGGGGCCTATATTTCTCTCTACTCTTTTCTCAGTCAGATTATGCCATACTCCGATGAAGAGCTGGAGATGCTTTACGCTTATGCGCGCTATCTCAAAACTCATATCCACCCCGACACCGGAATAGTTGAGCCTCACCCGGAAAAAGGAGTCGAATTGGAATATTATCGCCTGAGCAAAACCATGGAAGGCAGCATTAATCTTGCCAGTAGCGAAACGGTGCCGGTAAAGAGCCCGACGGCGGTGGGAACAGGCAGTCAGGAAGATGAAGAGAAACCTCTTTCCGAAATCATCAAGGTTCTGAACGATAAACTGGGAACCGACTTTACCGATGAGGATCGGTTGTTTTTTGAACAGATTCAGGAAAAAGCCATCCATGACGAACGAATCATTCAAATCCAGAAGGCTAACCCGCTGGATAAATTTGCACTGGGGATCAAAGAAATCATCGAATCCCTGATGATACAGCGAATGTCGGAAAACGATGCGATTGTTTCCCGCTACATGGATGACAAGGATTTTCAGAAAACAATATTCCCAATTCTCGCAAAAAATATTTTCAACAATATTCAGACTATGAATAGCGAAAGGAGTAACCTGTAATAGGCTAAACCCCTTATTCCTCTCTTATGAGTATCAGATAAATTCTCCCATGAACAGTATAAGAACACCCTCTACCGGATCGTGGCCGGTGGAGGGCTTGTTGTTTCTTTGCGGGAAAGTGTCGCCCGTGGGCGACGTTTTTACCAGAGTTTTTCCAATTCCTGTTCCTGGCGGCGGAGAATTTCGATTCTCAGCTGCTCTTTTTCCTCTGGAACAAAGGCGATTCCGAGAGGTTTCAGCTCCTTTACCGCAGTAATCAGGGCCTGTCTTGATTTCGTGCTTTCTATCAGCTCGGACACCGTTGTGCGTGTGTCGAGCTTTCGTTTCAGCACATAGCTGAAAAAACTTTCTTCATCGCATGGGCCGAATTTTTCGATCAGCTCATCATCGAGAATCCGTTTACGATATTCATCAACTTGCTTTTCAAGCTGTCTGCGGTTCGGGATCCCGCCGTTTGCGGCCTCCCGAGCATTGTTCCAAATTTTTACGACTGCTTCCGGAGGCAGCGAGGCAAGTGGGCGAATCAATCGCTCCGGAATCAGCGTTCGGGAATCCTCCGGCAAAAGACTCCGCACCCGGTAACAGGTAATCAAACGATAACCATAGGAGCGATCGATGTGAAACATCTCCTCGCAGTAACACTGGAACGATTTATACCCGCGCAGCAGATAGAGCTTCTCCTTTCTGATCCGTTCAAGCAGCATGCCGATTTCAAAACAGTGCCCGACTCCGGTTCTGATCCGATCTTCGAGGTTGACCAGCTCGTCCAACTCCTGCTCCTCAGGAGTCTCGATTACAGCCACCGCTGAGTTTTGACTTTCATTTTGTTCCTCTTTCACCATCATCCTCTTCTCACTCTTCCTTTTTGCTTCTAGCATAACAGCCCGGACCAGACTACGAAAAACGCATTCGTGAATCCGGGCTCCATGAAACCAGGCGGAAAAGACGCTTCTTCTTCACCCTTACGCATGATTTTTTTTCACGAACCGGCACCCGATATATCCTCGAACCGCGCGCCCCTCATAACTGATATTTTTACTCTGCATAATGCCGTAAAGTTCAAACATCATCTCCTTGATCCGGCTCTGGATTTTTCGTTCGCTGGCAAGCGGCCATTTGCAACTTTGGGAAAAATCCCGGAATTTCCGGACCATCAGCTCGACCGTCAAATTGCTGTCCGGGTCAAGTTCGACATAATTGCTGATGAAATAACTGACCGGATCGGAACTCATGAGCAGAGACTCCGCTTTTTTCATCTGCTCTTCGCTCCGTTGAATCTGTCTATTCTGACTCAGCAGTTCTGCGGCCCCGGCCAACGCGAAATTGAGAATGCCGCTCCCCTCCGTTGCCATGAGAACTTTATCGAACTGGTCAATTCTTTTCTCTGTCGGCAACGGCGGGCGTTCATAATTGATCACCAGCAATCGGCGTCTCCAGGCCCCCTCGTCCGACTCAAAGCGCAGCAGCAACCGGGAATTGCTGACGATGATGACGTTGAATTCCCCAATAACGACCTCTATCGAATTCTCTCCCTTGAATTCCGCAGTCAACGTGTCGTTTCCGGTGAGCGATTTCAACTTCTGCGCCCCGGCTCTCTGCAGGAAGTCCGACGGGACATCCCTACCGATCAGGAGTTTTTTGCCGAGGTAGCGACCGACTTCAAATCGCCCGGTCAGACAGTTGGTCCGCAACTCCACGCTGTTATCGCGACCGATCAACTGTTCAATCACGTTGACCAGAGTCCCCTTCCCTCCCCCCGGAGTTCCCGAGAGAATTAGAAACGTCTGGGAGATATTCCGCCCCAGCAGACACTGCCCCATGTATTGCTTCAGGGTTTGAACGTCATCCTCCGTCATCGCCGTCAGCAGCAATTCGTTGAGGAATCGATCATACCGGGCCCCGGGATCGAACGATACCGGCAGCTGATTCCGGCTGAAGTAATCCGGGGAAAATGGCAGCAACTGCCACTCCCCGTTCTGAAACTCCAATACGCCATTCTGAACATGGATGAATGGGCAAGAAGGAGGAACCATTTCACGGTTTACCGGTTGTCCTTTCCACTGCGTGAGCACATCCCGCAGAAATGATGTTGTCACCTTTTCCGCAAACTGTTCATGACGACGGATGATGGCTCGCAACATCTGGTTCATCAATGCCGGTTCTCCGATCTTTCGCCACAAACCACTTCGACCGTCATATTGCCAGAAACAACCTTCCTGGAAAATGACATTTGTAGTCCGGGCAAACCTGGCGGCCCAGTAATGTTCATTCAGTCTTTTGAGTTGCCCCGTTTTCTCATTGTAGAAGGCTGGCGCTCCATATGTTTTCCGCAACAAACGCAACGATCTGACGTCAACATGTTTTTTCTCGGTGTTCATAATTCCGCCTGCATAAATCGATTTCGTTTGAACGACAAATCATCCCCCTGATCAACGGTTCGTGAATGTCCATGAAACAGCGCCCGCTCTTCCGGAGTGGCCGGTTTGCTCCCTCCGAGAAAGCCTTTCACCAATGTCACCATAGAGCATCGGACTTCCCCGGTTTCGTCTTGTTCTTCCAGCATAACTTTCAACCGATTATTTTTTCTGGCGGAAAGCAACCTGCAACAGCGATCAGCCGACGACTCGAACTCCGTCCCCGCCTTTTTCTCCTCAGATCCGAGACGTGATTCGACCAGCAGCGACAGGTTTTCCCGACGACAATACCACATCAACGGAGCCAGAATATTTTTCCCAATTTTAGAGGAAGGCACCGCGAGCAGGATGAGTGAAGCCCTTACCCGCTCGACCGCCCGTCGAACGTGTGCTTGCAACTCATCCCCGTTCCAATTGCACGGCAAAGAGCAGACGGTCGTTGTATCGTCAGCATCAAGCAACTGTGCAAAGTTCATCGCATCTTCCTGCGTGCAGAATACCACAAGCTTCGGCAAGCGGGCCGGAATGGCGTGCCCGAGGAACCGTTTACATTTTTGCCGCCTGATCTTCAGGAGCGTTTTACTCACAATCCAGGCAGGGACGGCCGGAGACTCTTCTATGACGGTCACCTCGCCGCGCTGAATCAGATCGCAAATGATGGCGGCATGTTCGCGGCGCGTGGACATCGCAGCAGGATCGACAAATCCGCAATTTCGAAGACTCAGGCTGTCAGGGATGGGAATACTGCCGATTTGAGCCTGCTTTATCAGGTCGTCCAATGGAATTATTTGATTATTAATATCATCTGAAGATGATGCAAGACTTATATTTCCAGAACAGTTAAGAATTTGCGCCCTTTTTCCTATTTTATTAATCACGTCAAGAAAGTTTATCACATTCTGATAATCAGCATAAGAGAACATCGACATTGCCCAGTAAAGTTTCCGTCCTTTCAGGATGGCCAGCGATTCTTCGGAATTTTCCCGTACATCGCCAAAGCACCCCAAAACAATGGAATCTTGGCGGAAATAATGATTGAGATATAAATCTGGATCTTCTGTGATGACTACAGGCAAGTCTGGACATTGCGCCAAACACTCCTGATTGAAAAACATCCCTCCAGACGGCCGTTTGAACAAAAGGATGGGTTGACCTCCTTTGGTAAAGGTCTCAATCAGCATCACAATCCGATTCCATCCATCCGGCCTCCATGCCAAGGCACAATGGGAAATAGAACCATCAGTTTTCCGTAACAAAATTTTTTCTCCGGGAAGTAGAAGTTGAGGGTAGATTTCCAAAGGCCAGGTTTCTTTCACGCAAGTATTGCCCTCTCCGCAACGTTCAAACCCAATTTCCTCCAATCGATTGTAAAAATAAAGTCCCATTTGGATTTCAATATCTGACACCCGACATTCAGGTTCAACACTGAATCCGGCCAAAGAACAGCAAATTCTAAGCCGGGGAAACAGTGAGGCAGGAAATGCACCGCAAGTTTTTTTCTCGGAATTAAATTCAATTGCACCTGTGTTAAGTCGGATTACAGAAGGATTCCACGCTGAAAATCCATTGATGTAGGTTACAGGATCAGCATTTACAGGATGCAAAGCAGCCGACGGGAAGACGGGAAGACATTTCTGTGGCCAAACATCATAAATTTCATTCTGCCTGTCGACGGATATAGCTCCTCTGCTCGCCCCTGGTCTAATATTGCTTATAACGTAAGCAATTGTTTCCCGGCCCCAATTCTGCGCACAAAAAAGCTCTACGTCAGAAAGTTTGGTTAGGATATCTGCCAATTTGATACATTTTTCTGTATCACGCAACCAAGGTGCTTCAATGGCTCTCATATCCAGTCCTCCCATCGTTTCCGCGGCAGCAGTCCATCCACGCTTCAAATGACGCGACGGCAATTCTGACGGCCCCCGGCTTGGACGGGGAGAGCTTCACGGCAATGAGGCTCTTGTCTTTGATGCGACGTACGATTGTTGCCCGGCTGCATTTGGCCAGTCGCGCGGCTTCCCGGATCGAAAGGAATTTTTCCTCGGGTGCGCAGATGTGATTCGACGGGGCTCCGGCTGTTGCCAGAACCTGCTCAATGTCGATGCCGTTGTCGGCAAGTTCCTGACGGATGTATTCCCGCGTATGTCGCGGAATCCCCTGCCAGATGTGCATGCTATTCATTATATCCTCCTTTATTCGCGGACTGCCGGAGCCGACCACCGTGGTCGGATCCGACTTGGCCGCGTTTCTATAAGAGAATATAATGCGAAAAATTCAGCGCGTTGAAAAATCGGAAACAGGGGGATACCCCCTTAATTTTTTTTTCCATTTTTGCATTCATGAATGCGTAATTATGTAAGTTTCGTATCCTAATTTTCCTTGTTTTTTCGATCCTGTTCTGTTTTTTTTCGTTTCCCGGCATAGCCTTGCTCAGCAGATAACCATTCCGAATACATTAGTAATCCGTGATGTATTCCAGCTAAAACATCCACGACATTAAGTTCTTTGTTTTTCAATAACTCAGCAGTTTCCTTGTCAAAATTTTTTTCAAAATGGGGACTATCCAAAAAATTTCCAATATAGGCAGCTTTCAGCAAATTAAAAGCAGCCCCCTTCTCAAGATAATCCTCACCATCCCCGTCAGAAGAAAGAATATGGTAGATATCTGAATTTTTCCAACTTTCTTTAAATGCCCGTTTGGTATCCGGGTCATGCATCCATTCTTTATGCAAGCACTCATACTCGTAAAACAGGTTATCTTTAATCGGATTCAATAAATTATTAACAATATTCAAAACCTTAGGGAAATTAGTATATACCTGCTTAACATTGTTTTGCTGAGCAGATGGGACGATCTGTTCAAGGCACTCAAAACAAGCAAAAAGAGGGTATGTATATGGAATCTTCGCGAACTTGTCCAACAAATACTTGAACCAATACACCGCCATTACATTGTAGCGTGCAGTTTCCAGGGAAAAAGGTTTATCGCTATCACACGGCAACGTCTCACAGAGGAAACGGCAACACTTGGCCAAGGTGTATTTAAAATCTTTTTTTTCAGCGTCCTCTTCCAAAAGCTTCGGTAAACCCCGCCATTTTTCCCTATATTCACAAGGAATATCAGCGATCTTAAACCTTTTATTTTTTACGTCCAGCATAATTTCGAATACTTCGCAGAGAGCTTTCGGTGTCGTAGGCGTTGGTATGAAAGACTCGTCCTGTCCGAATTTCTTCAGACATGTTTTAATTCTTTTCTCAGAAATCTCCTGCTCGTAAAAAAACTCACAAATCGTTTTTATTTCTCTGAAATGAAAGCTCGCATTTCCGCCCAACGCCAATATGACTATTTCCTGCTCTTTTTCTAAAATCTTACAGAGTTTTTGAAATTCACGATCAAGATTCAGCATTTTTGACACCTCCATCATTTTGCCCGAAAGTTTTTAAGTCCCATCTTGCAAGATACAATAACAATCCTATATTTCAATATGTCAGCAAAAAAATAATTCTGGATTTCAAGAGACCATTGCTGCCCTCGATGAGTTTCAGGCAATAGAAGCTGCATCCGCTGAGCTTGACAATAGGGAATAAGATGTTATTTTACCGTTGGATGTGGTTCGTCACGGATTCGCGAGAAAACAATTTGGAGTGTCTGCCGGTTTCATCCGGCTCACAACAACGCAACGGCAATCCGCGATGAGATTAGAACAGATTTCAAAGGAAGAAAAATTTCATTATGGGTGAAAAACCACCATTTACCGTGTCGCCCAAAGCGATCTCGATGATTGCGGAGATCTCCGCGCTCACCGAGCGTTACGCCATCCATCTGGAGCGGCACGATTCCTTGAAACTGCGCAAGGCGAATCAGATCAAAACCATCCAGTCGTCGCTGGCGATCGAGGGGAATACACTTACCGAGAACCAGGTCACCGATATTCTGGACGGAAAAAGAGTCGTAGCTCCTCTCCGTGAAATTCAGGAGGTCAGAAACGCCATCGCCACTTACGATCTCTTCCCGAAGCTCGACCCGTTTTCCATCAACGACCTGCTCAAGGCACACGGCGTCATGATGTCCGCCCTGATTGACGATGCCGGACAGTTCCGTCATGGCGGGGTCGGCGTTTTCGCAGGAAAACAACCGATTCATATTGCCCCGCCCGCCGAACGGGTTCCGGAATTGATCGCCAACCTTTTCGACTGGCTGAAACATGCCGAAGATCACCTGCTGATCCGCAGCTGCGTGTTCCACTACGAGTTCGAATTCATTCATCCGTTTGCCGACGGCAACGGACGCATGGGCAGACTCTGGCAATCGCTGATTCTCGCCCGGCTGAATCCCGTTTTCCAGCATCTCCCGGTCGAAAGCATGGTTCATGACAATCAGCAGCGCTATTACGAGGCGATCAATGCCAGTACCGAAGCGAGTGACTCCGGAATCTTCATCGACTTCATGCTTCAGGAATTGCTTCAGGCACTCAAGCAACATCAACTTCTCCCTGGCGGAGTAGATGGCGGAGTAAATGGCGGAGTAACGCCGGAAGAGGTCTCGGAATTCATCCGGAGGAATCCGGGATTGCGGGCCAATGCCATTGCGGCGGCTCTCGCCATTCCGGTTCGTTCGCTGGAACGTCACTTGAAGCGTCTCCGGGAAGAGAATGTGATCGAATTCCGGGGAGCGCCCCGCAACGGCGGATATTTCCGGAAAGAAGAGCATTGATCGAAACGAAAGGGTCCGAACGATTCCATCACCCCCGGGGATTGAACAAGTCATGAGTAAAATTTCCATTCGCTTTTTTAATGACCGTGAAGTACGGGCCATCTGGGATGACGAACATTCCAAATGGTTCTTCTCCGTGCTGGATATCGTAGGTGTGCTCAACGATCAATCCGACTACGAGAAAAACCGCAACTACTGGAAATACCTGAAAGCCAAGCTCAAGAAAGAAGGAAATGAACTGGGTAGTGTCACTACCCTGTTGAAATTGACTGCTCCTGATGGTAAGAAACGCTACTCCTCTGTCCTCGATTATGAGGGGATTATTGCGCTTGCCAAAGTATTTCCGTCCAGCAGGGCGAACCGCTTTATCGAGTGGTTCACTTACAGCGACGAGACCATCGACGGCAAAAGCAAGCAGAAAGCGTATGCTCTGTTTGAAAGTTCTTTCATCGACAGCATCGAAGTCGGCACGGTAAAAGGATTGCAGCAAATCCACGCCTATCTCTTCGGCGGGCTCTACGATTTTGCTGGTCAAATCCGAACCGTGAACATCTCCAAAGGCGGTTTCACTTTCGCCCCGGCGATGTTTCTGGCGGAGTCATTGAAAAAGATCGAGTCCATGCCGAATGACACCTTCGAGGAGATCCTCGAAAAATACGTTGAAATGAACGTGGCCCATCCGTTCCGGGAGGGCAATGGCCGAGCCACCCGAATCTGGCTGGATCTGATGTTGAAAAAATATCGGAAACAATGTGTGGACTGGAGCAGGATCAACAAGCGAGATTACCTCCAGGCCATGACCCGCAGCGTCACCGACAGCACACCAATCAAAAAACTGGTTCGGAACGCATTGACCAATCAGATCAATGACCGGGAAATGTTCATGAAAGGCATCGATTACTCCTACTATTATGAAGAGCCTGACGGCACGGAACAAGCCTGAAGCCGCTGTGTGCTCTCCTCTCCTCTCCTCCCCTGCCTCGTCCCAATCGATTTCTACTCCACCGGCTTATCCGGCAGGGTGGAACGCACCTGCGCCAGAATCCTGCGGATTTCATCGAGCGGAAGCCGGGCAAGCAGTTCATTGAGTTCCTGCCGTTCCGGTTCCTCCGGCGGCGGGAGCTGTTGCGGAGCGGCATTCAGAAAGTCGGGAAGACGGGTGAGATATTTCTCCTTGGCTTCCCGGTCGGCGTGGGCCTGATAATGTTTGGTCATCTCCGGACTCATGTGTCCCAGCACCGACTGCACGATCGGCAGCGGAATACGATACTCTCCGGCCAGATAGGCGAAAGTGTGGCGGAGACTGTGAACGTCTTTCGAACTGACCGAACGGCTGCGCCCCTCCGCTTTCCTTGAAGTCTTAATTCCGAGACGCTCCAGAAACTGCTTGACCCGATATGTGACGCCGGTCGGATTCGAAGCATACATGACGGCGTGTTCCGGCAGAACGAATTCCGAGTTCTCAATCGGACGATGTTCCGCCAGGAAAGCTGCCAGCGGCGGCAGAATCGGAATGTCCAGAGCGGCCCCGGTCTTGCGCCGCTTCCGCACGATCCAGCCGTTGCGGATCTCCTCCCAGCGCAGATTGCAGATATCTCCCTCGCTGAGTCCGGTACAGATTCCGATGAGAAAGATCGGTTTGACGAAAGGGTCGTCATCGAGATGTGCTCCGATCAGCCGGAGCTCTTCGGGCGTGAACGCCTCCCGGCTCTCATACTGATTGTCGAGGAACTGGATGTCGAACGGATTTTCAATGATTCCCGCGTCGGCGGCAAGCCAGGCGAAGACCGCTTTCACGGTCTTGTGTCGCACATTGATCGTTGCGGGAGAGAGTCCCTGCGGAACGAATTCGACCGCTTTTCCGCTCGAACATTTCGTCTCTTCCATTCGCCGCCGCTGCGATTCCACATACTGAAAGGAGCCGGAAGTCCGTAGCAGTGCAATGTACTCCTCGGCATGAGAGCGGCGGACATCCCGGAGATTCACGACTTCCGGATGCGACTGGGCCATCCACGCTGTAAAATCCCCCCAGTAGGAGATCTTCTGCGCGAGCTGTTTTGCTCCCGGCATCCGTTTTTTCGGTTTCTTCAAATAGAGTTCAAGTGCATCGGCCAGAGGGACGGCACTTCCTCCGGTCAGCTGATCCGCGAAGTTGTCGATCAATGCCTTGACGCTCTTCTGCTCGCTGGCGGTTTTTGCGGTCTCCTTGATCTTCTTCTCATAAGCCAGGGCGGAACGTTCCGTGGTACATCCTTCGCAGACGCCGTAGAACCATTTCCCCCCCTGCATGAATTTATAGTGATACTCCCGGGTCTCGCCGTATTTGCTCTTACGCTTGAAAACCGACATCGCGCACCTCCTGACCGATGGTGCTACAATATACCGCAAACAGCAACATTTCAAACAGCAATTAGAACATTTTTAGAACATTTCCCCAAAATATCGCTATTTTAAGCTCAAAATAAAGCTGCCTTCTAAGCAGTTGGCCGTGGGTTCGATTCCCGCCCGGGCTACCATGCTGTCCTCTTCAAGTTGAGCTAGAATCAACTCGTGATCCATCCTTGCTGCATCCACCAAGAACAATCTGATTTTTATTGATCCTGTTACAGCAAATTCCTCATTTTTTCAAATTGTCATAAAAAGTTACTTGCATCACTATATCATGTACCTGACTCGGAAGGATCAACCTGCCGGATTGTCTCGACCCTTTACATAAAGGTTCCGCAGAAGCAAACAGAAAAATTTCGATAGCCCGTCTCATTGATCAGCTGACAAAAGACAGCTGCAATTGCCCTGCCGGAAGCATCCGATACGGAAAAGCAACCGCTCTTGAACGGTGTGCAAGGAAGAACGCGGTGGAATTCCAGAGGGGACAACCGTTGCAGCGGTTGTCGTTTTCCGGTGGCATGCTGCTGTTTTGTCCGACGGAAAAAATGATTCCTGACGCTTTATTTTCAAGATTCATTCCAGCGCTTCTCCGGAAACGGGCTTGCGCGGGCGCCCCGGTCAGCCGCGGCGAAGCTCACGGTAGGCTCCCGGCTGCATCCCGGTGGCCCGGCGGAAAGCCAGCGACAGCGAAACCGGCGAGGAGTAGCCGGTCTGCGCGGCGATTTCCGACAGGGAAAGCTCGGTGCTGTCCAGCAGATTCTTCATCCGGTCAATCCGGAGCTGCTGCAGAAATTCAATCCCCGTCCGGCCGAGATGGCGGCGGAAGAGCCGGTTCAGCATCGATTGCGACAGCTCCGCATACCGGGCGGCTTCGCCGATACCAACCGGCGAATCGCAGTTCTGAATCAGAAAACGGATTGCGGTCGCCAGTTTCAGATGCGGCACCGCAATAATGTCGGTACTGGCCCGGCGAATCACCGCGCTCGGTGAAATCACTTCAGGTTCAAGCGGCACGTCGCCGCCGTCGAGCATTTTCTGCATGGTTTCGGCAAGTTTCAATCCTACCGTGCCGTGTTCGCCGTTGATGCCGGAGAGCGGCACCGGCGTGTAGGTCGTATACAGTGGCCGCTGCGAGTTGCATAAGATTGCCACTTCCTCCGGCACCCGGAGCCCCAGCTCCTCCACCGCCCGCCAGACCGGCGCCACGACCTGGGGATTGACTAAAATCAGGGCCGCCGGTTTCGGCAGACTTTCCAGAAAGTTCCGAATTCCGGCCAGCATTTCCGGATAGGACGGCTCCACGCCGTCCCGCGGCACACAGTAGTGGGAATGGCATTCCAGGCCACGCCTGCCGGTCAGTTCCCGCAACGCCTGGCTGGGACAGATGGGAATTCCGCAGACTTCACCCGGGAACTCCTGAGTGGAAATCGCCGCAAAAATCTGAAATCCCTGCCCGACAAAGAAATCGACGGCCATTTCGGCCACCGCCCGGGTATCGCTCAATACGGATCGCACATTGCCGCCCGGCGGCAGGATTCGCGATACAATCGGAATTTTCCCGATATCGCGGATGGCCGAGAGATCCTCCAGCGTCAGGTAGTCGGAAATCACGCCATCCCCCTGCCAGTCCCGCGGTATCACGTCCCGGCACAATTCGATCAGCCAGCCGTGCCGCTGGCCGAAGGCGTAGATCGGCTGAAGAAGTTGATCGTTCGGATGCATGAATGCACACAGAATATGGGGCATTTTACGGAACATGTTCGTGAAGTATATATGACTGTCTCAATTGCATGTATTGATTTAATCCTTTTTTATGGTATAATTATTATAAAGCAAAAGGAGGTGTATTTCAAGTACATTATTTGAATCAGAAAGGACATCTTATGAAAAAATCCGTACCGGAGGCAATTTCCCGACATCACGTATCCGTGAATGCTTTACGGGGAAGCGATAAGGTTGCATAATACTGGATATGTGAAGTTTTCGTGTACGGTCTGTCATGATATAACTCCTTTTAGTTGAATGAATTTATTCGGCCTCTGGCGGAAAATTGTTATGTTTGCTCTTCCTGGTTTCGTTCGTCTGCGTTGTCGTGGAATTCGCAGGGGAAATACATTTCCCCCGCCCCCCATTTCTTACTCTGTGCCGGGCTTTCATTTCCTGCGGGTTGCGTTCATATCCGCTGCATGGCGCATACCACGCTTTTTGGGTCGGGCAGCAATGCTGTTTTGTTTCACATATCCAGTATTATGTATCGCAACTTCACATTGATTGAATTGCTGGTCGTGATAGCGATCATCGCCATTCTGGCGGGGATGCTGCTGCCGGCGCTGAACCGGGCGCGCCAGAAGGCGCGCGGAACCACCTGCCTCAGCAATCTTAAACAGATGATGCTCTATACGCAGCAGTATCTCGACAGTTACAACGGCACGATCACTTGCGAGGGGGACTGGGAACAGTGGGCAGGAGCCCTGTTCAAAGCCGGTTTTGTCGGACTCGGCGACTGGAAGGCGCTCAATTGCCCTGATGTCAACTTCTCGGCGGGAAATCTTGCTGGTGGAGTGGAAGACTGGAAGATCAATATGTTCGCCTATCCCGCCAATTATCTGGGCGCGGCCAAGATCAATGGAAACTATTACGGCGAGTCGTCGGCCAGTCCCTACCGGATTATCCGCGATGCAAGCCACTCTGCAATCAATTTCAAACCGGTAAAGCAGCCGTCGAACTTTCTGTTTCTTGCCGACGGACGAAATGATCAGGGGGAGCCTTGGGCGAGACTTTATCTGAAGACTGCCTGCGGCTGGGCGAGTGCTCCGTGGCGAGGACATAGCGGCACGAGTTTCTCCGCAGCCTGGGGAGACGGTCATGCATCAATGGCGAACGAGGGAAAATTGGAAGAAACCACCTGCCCGAAAGAGGATATCGCCTGGGCAGCCGAATAAGATTGAACGAAGGAAAAATTTGGATGATGATGAAGAAATTGACCGCCTGGCTGCTGGTGCTGCTGGCCGTGGCAACTGCGGCTGCCGACCGGCTGCCGGCCAGCCCCTCCATCGACGATCTCGGAAACCTGACCGTCGGGAAACTCGCACTGCATTGGACTCGGTATGCCCCCGACTGGCGCAGTGAAACTCTTCAGGCGGACGATTTCAAGGCGGATGCCGGATTTCCTCGGCGCAGTCCCGGCCGGGTCGAGATTTCCGGCAAATGGAACAGCTTCCGTATCGCGATTTCGGCGGTTGCGGCCGGAAACAACGGAATCGCCTATACCGCCCGTTTCACGGCGGCTCCGCCGGTGGATACCGCGGCTCTCGCGCTGATCATGATCATGCCGGACCTCGAAGCGGGTGATGTCTGGGCTGATGGCCAGAAGATTGTATTGCCGAAGGAGTTCGAGAGAGTCTCCATTTTCAGCCGAAAGGTTCGTTCGCTCCGGTTCGGCAGCGGCGACAGGACCGTTGCCGTCGAAGGCGACTTCCTGCTGCAGATTCAGGACAACCGGAAATGGGGCAGCCGGTATTATGAGTTCAGGCTCGGAACGACTCCGGTTTCCGGAAAAATCGGCGAGGCCTCCATCGACTTGCGCATCCGGGTCGAATCGCCGCGCACCGCTCCGATCGACCTCAAAGAGGCGTTCAATATGGGGTTCAGGGATGAGACGCCCAACGATGGGAAAGGCGGCTGGACCGATCAGGGACCGGCCACCGACCTGCGTATGATGAAACCCGGAAAACTCTCGGCTTTCGGTGTCGATTTCGACATTGTCGATCCGGAACGAAACGGCGGACGTTCCTGTCTTGTGCTCTCATCCGGGCAGAAAAAGTTCCCGGCGGAGAAACGTGTTGTGCTCGACGGAGCCGGCGGGGAATTCCGGTATCTGTATTTGCTGCACGCCTCGGCCTGGACGCCGGCACAGATGCCGATCGGCACGATCATTGCGGAGTATGCTGACGGCAGAACGAAGGAAATTACGGTGCATGCCGGCCGCGATGTCGGCAACTGGTGGCCGCCCTGCAGTTTTGAAAACGGCGCCGTCGCCTGGACCGGGGAGAAGGAGGAGTCTGTCGTCGGGCTTTACCTGTCGCAGTTTTCGGTCGGCACTGCTCCGTCCAGGCTGACTTTCAAAGCGGCGGACGGTTCCAACGCCGTCTGGATGATCGTCGGCGCCGCACTCGGCGACCGCAGGCTGAATCTCCGGCAGATCGAGACTCCGTCGTATCTTGTCGCGGGAAAGGATTGGCTGCCGGTCGAATACAACGGCAATACCGCAGCGGGTTCTCCGCTCGATTTTTCGGTCTACCTCGACGCACCGGCCGGCAAGTACGGTCCGGTCATTGTCACCGAAGACGGTCATTTCGCCTTCCGTGACGCGCCGGAAAAACGAATTCGGTTCTTCGGCACTAATCTGGTCGGCTCATCGAATTGTCTCGACAAGGCACTGGCCGATGATTTCGTGGCGAAGCTGACCCGGCTCGGCTACAACTCGCTCCGTTTCCACCACTTCGAAAACGAGTTGCTCGATTTCCGCCCGGAGCTGACTTTCAACCCGAAGGCGCTCGATGAGTTCGACTATCTGTTCGCGGAACTCAAAAAACATGGTGTTTATCTTTGCCTTGACCTTTACGCGAGCCGTATCGTTGATATAAACAAAGATGTGAAGGAGTTCAAAGGATACTCTTTGCATGGTTTTGCGATGAAGACCCTGATTCCGATCAGCGAATCGGCGATGGATAACTGGAAGGAATTCGCCCGGCGGCTGCTGACTCACCGTAACCCGTATACCGGTCTGACCTACGCGGAGGACCCGGCGCTCTATTCGCTGAATCTCGTGAATGAAAATCCGCTCATCCTCGGCTGGAACAGTAATTCTGCGCTTGTTCCGCTTTTCGAGAAAAAATATGTCGGGTATTTGAAGACGAAAGGGCTCGACACGCCGGAGAACCGCGCCTCCCGCGGCGGCCTCTTCATCGAGTTCCTGAACGACCTTCAGATCAGAAGCATCGAAGAGCAGAAACGATTCCTGAAGGAAGAACTGAAGCTGACCGCGCTGATCACCGACCTCAATATGCTCAGCAACTTCACGATGAATGAAGTACGGGAGCATCTGGACTTTGTGGACAATCACCAGTATTGGGACGGGCCGTCGTTTCCGGTGCGGGACTGGCAGTTGCCGTATAGTTTCAACAATCATTCATGCATTGCAAATCGCGCGGAACTACCGCGGTACATGATGCCGGCACGGATTTTCGGCAAACCGTACACGGTTACCGAATTCAATTTCAGCAACCCGAATCCGTACCGGGTCGAGGCGGCTCCGCTGATCGGCGGCTATGCCGGGCTGCAGGATTGGGACGGCCTCTACCGGTTCGCCTGGTCGCACAGTCGGGATTATATGAAAGCGGTCGATGTGCCGCGCGGCTTCGATCACGTCAACGATCCGCAGGCGCAACTGGCGGAACGCATCAGCAGTCTGCTTTTCATGCACGGCTACATCCGTCCGGCCGGGCCGGCCTTCGCCTTCAGCTGCACGCCGGAACAGCTCCGTTCGCTGGCGGGGCCTCCGGGAAATGACGGCGATTATCCGGCGGCGTTCACCGAACTCGGACTCTACGGCCGGATCGGAACGCTCTCTCCCGCCGCCTCGTTCCCCAGTGTGCAGAAGGTCGACGCGCTCAATGCCAACTGGGAGAAGCGGCTTCCCGCCGCTGCCCGCGCCGCCCTCGACAAACTCGAAAAAACCGGAGTCATCACGAGCGCCGGCGGACAGATCACGCTCGATTCGAAGGCGAAGACGCTGAAGATCGTCGCTCCGCAGTGCGAAGTGATGACCTTCTCCGGCAATCTGTCCGGCAAAGTGATGAGACTTTCCGGCGCCGACCGTTACCAGACGGCCGCGTTGCTGTCGCTCGACGGCAAACCGCTGACCGAAAGCGGCAGGCTTCTGTTCGTTCAGATGCCGAACCTCGGCGCGACCAGGCTGAAGTTTTCGAATGAGCGCCGCAGCCTGCTCGAAAGCTGGGGGCAGCTGCCGATCCTGCTCGAAAAGTGCCGGGCCGACGTCGAACTCTCTCTGCCGAAGATGAAGGTCGAGGCGCTGAAGCTCGACGGCTCCCCGAACGGCAGCGTTCCGGCGGCTTATGAAGACGGCAGGCTCCGTTTCACGGCGGACACCGCTTCGCGTCCGGGTGGCGTGATGGTCTATCTGCTGACCCGCTGACCGCAGCGCAAAATTCCCGGTGCGGAACAGGATTTGTCCTTCTCCGGGAATTTTTTCGCTCAAACGGTTACCGGCAGCAATCTGCGCAATAAACAACCGAACATTGAGAGGAATGATGAAACATTTATACTCTGACGATCAGGATGTCTCCTTTTCCCGGCTCTTCGCCAACCCCGGAGCCCTCTACCGCGACACCCCTTTCTGGGCCTGGAACTGCCGTCTCGACGGCGAGGAGCTTCATCGTCAGATCGGAATCTTCCACCAGATGGGCATGGGCGGATTTCACATGCACGCCCGCACCGGCCTGGGGACTCCGTACCTCGGCCCCGAATTCATGAAGCTGGTCCGGCAGTGCGTCGACGATGCCAGGGCCGGATCGATGCTCGCCTGGCTTTACGATGAGGACCGCTTTCCCTCCGGCGCAGCCGGCGGACTCGTCACCCGCGATCCAGCATTCCGCGCCCGCCACCTGCTCCTGACCTCCACCCGCCGGACCGAAGCGCCCGACCCCGCCAACGATGGTTCCGGGAAGCTTCTCGCCGTCTATGCGATCCGTTTCGATCAGGAACACCGGCTGGCGGATTACCGGCTGCTTGCCGACGGGGATCCCGCCGCGCCCGGCTTCGAACGGTTCTACGCTTATTTGATCGTCGAATCACGCAATTCCTGGTTCAATGACCAGGCTTACGTCGATACCCTCAATCCGCGTGCGATCCGCCGGTTCGTCGAACTGACCTACGAGGCTTATTTCAAGGCGGTCGGTGACGAGTTCGGCAAATCGATCCCCGCGATCTTTACCGACGAACCGCACTTCACCCATAAAACCGTGCTGCGGTTTGCCGCCGAACGGCGCGATGTCCAGCTCCCCTATACCGATGACCTGCCCGAAACCTACCGCCGTGAATACGGCGCCGAATTCTTCGACACCCTGCCGGAACTGGTCTGGGAACGGGCCGACGGCGCCTGGTCGGCCGCCCGCTACCGGTATCACGATCATATTGCGGAGCGGTTCGCTTCGGCGTTCGCCGATACCGTCGGCAACTGGTGTGAACGCCACGGCATCCGTTTCTCCGGACACCTGCTGGAGGAACCGAGGCTGGAATCGCAGACCGCCGTCCTCGGCGATGTGATGCGCAGTTACCGCTCATTCCAGCTGCCCGGGGTTGACATGCTCTGCGACTGGGTCGAACTTTCCACCGTCAAGCAGGCGGCCAGCGCTTCCCGTCAATACGGCTGCGGCGGGGTTCTCTGCGAACTGGACGGCGTGACCGACTGGGACTTCAACTTTTCCGGTCACAAGGGCCACGGCGACTGGCAGGCCGCGCTCGGTGTCACCGTCCGGGTTCCCCACCTGGCATGGCTGTCGATGGCAGGTGAGGCAAAGCGCGACTATCCCGCCTCCATCAGCGAGCAGTCGCCGTGGTGGCGGAAGTATCCGGTGATCGCCGATCACTTCGCGCGCGTCAACACCGCAATGAGCCGCGGCCGCGCCCTCTGCCGCGTCGGAGTGATTCACCCGGTCGAATCTTATTGGCTGGTCTACGGCCCGCAGGATCAGACCGCCGGCGCCCGCCGTCAGGCCGAGCAGGATTTCAGTTCGCTGTGCCGCTGGGTGCTTCACGGGCTGATCGATTTCGACTTCATCGCGGAGTCGCTGCTGCCGACGCAGAACCTCATGGAATCCGGCGCCGCTTTCAAAGTCGGACAGATGAGCTATGAAACCGTCGTCGTCCCGCCGGCGATCACGCTGCGCGGCACGACCCTCGACCGGCTCGAGGCGTTTGCCGACGCCGGAGGCGACCTGATCTTCGCCGGCCGGATTCCCGTCTGCTGCGACGCAGTGCTTTGCGACCGCGCCGCCCGGCTGGCCGCCCGCTGCCGCCGGATCGATTTCTCGGAAGCGGCGCTGCTCGAAGCGCTCCGGGAGCGCCGCGATGTCGAAGTCGTGCGCAGCGATGACGGTTTTCCCGCGTCCTCACTGCTTTATCAGTTGCGCGATGCCGGAAACGAACGTTTCCTTCTTCTGGTCAACACCGAACGTTTCGGCGAGACGTTCACCGGGCGGGTGCGCATTCGCGGCAGCTGGCAGCTGGAGTTTCTCGATACCGCCACCGGCGAACAGAAGCCGCTGGCCGCCGCTCATGAACACGGCTGGACGGTATTGGAATACGATTTCTATGCGCACGGCCATTTGCTGCTGCGTCTGACTCCGGCCGCGGCGAGCGTCGGAGGAGAGTTGCTGCGGCCTCCTTATGCCGATGCGGAGGTGGAGGCGCGGATTCTCGGTCGTCTGAACGGTTTCGCGCTGCCGGTCACGCTGGACGAACCGAACGTACTGGTGCTCGATCAGGCGCAATGGCGCACCGATGACGGCAACTGGGAGCCGGCGGAAGAGATTCTGCGGCTCGACAATCTTGTCCGGGCCAGATTCGGTCTGCGGCCGAAGAGCGGCCAGATCGTCCAGCCGTGGGTCAACCCGCCGGACGGCAAGACGTACGGCCGTCTGGAACTGCGTTACCCGATCGAATGTGCAGTCCCGGTAACCGGTACAATGCTCGCGCTGGAACAGCCTGAAAACACCGAACTGGAGCTTGACGGTCAGCCGCTGACCTTTGCGGACGCCGGATTCTGGACTGACCGCTCGGTCCGGAAAACCACGCTGCCTGAATTGACGGCGGGAATCCACACCTTGATTCTGCGCCGCGATTACCGTCTTGATACCGATATCGAACGAATCTATCTGCTCGGTGATTTCGGAGTGGAACTCGGCGGCGACCGGATGCGGCTCACAGCGCCGGCGCGTACCCTGCACTGGGGAGACGTCGCCCCGCAGGGGTTGCCGTTCTACTCCGGAAACCTGACCTATCACTGCAAGTTCACGCTGGCGGAAGCCGGCGCGACGGCTCTGCGCTTTCCTTCGCGCGGCACCCGGCTGGCGGAGGGACTCCGCAACAACGATGCGGCGCGCGAATGTGACTTCGCCGGTTTCCGGGCGACGGTGATCGGCGTATCGGTCGACGGCGGCGAGGAACAATCGGTGGCGTTCGCCCCGTTCCAGTGCGAACTCGGAACGCTTGCCGCCGGGGAGCATACGCTGGCAATCACCGTCTACGGCAGCCGCGTCAACAGCTTCGGCGCCCTCCACCTTTCCTGGCCGGTTCCGTGGATCGGACCGGAGGCGTGGCGTACCGAAGGCGACCGTTTCACGCGCGACTACCGGGTGCGGAAATTCGGCGTGACGATCGCTCCGCTGCTGGTCAAAGGCGCCGGAGCCTGAAAATGAAACTCTGCGGCGGCGCATCCGCCGAAGAAGCGGAACCCGCCGGAAGCAGCCGGGCCATCTCGATTGTCGAATTCAAATGGCCCGTCAGAAATGGAACATCCGTTCAGTCGCGGCAAAGTATCAATCACTCAGGCAAGTGATCAAGGAAATCGAAAAATGCCGTCTTGCCCGCAAAAAAGAGGTTTGATTCAGGTCTCAAGCCGGAGAAGAAAGATCGGGAAAACTCAAGCCGGAAAGGGGGCACAAGTCATGCCTCGGCGAAACGACACTCGAAGCGGGCGACGGCATCGGCGGGAATTGGCACGTTTCCTTTTTCGGCAGGGGTAAATTTCAAACCGGCTCCTCATTGTACCCGTACTGTTTCGGCATCATATCTCTTCAATGCCTATTTGTTTCAGGTATTGATACGTCCCGTCGTAAAACTCCGGCAGACGGGTGGCGTCATCGGGATTGCCTTCGGGAATGCAGAGCACCATGCCTTGACGCGCTCGCGTCAAAAGCACGCGATACGCGTTGATCTGATAGGCTTTGCGTTCCGGCGCGCGGATATTCTGCCACTTGTTTCCAGTAAAAGAATAATTACCCCATCTCGTTCCCTGCCAACGCAAATCGCCATCCCAAACCAAACACGTCCAGTCGAGTTCCAATCCCTGCACATCAAATTCCGAAGCGGCATCCTCCAGGAAAAGCGACGAACGAATATCCGTAATATCATCCAGGAACCAATGCACGGTATCGGGTTTACATCGCACGTCGATCGCCAGCGGCCGCAAGCGTTGGGCCTGTGACGAAACCACCATGCCGTAGCGCTCCGTGCCGCGTTTCTGCCGCCGCAGCCATGCTTTGGCCTGATCCAGCGAACGGGTCAGCACAATCGGATATTTTCCTTCCAGCATCCGAAACCGTTCTTGTGCTTCGGGAATATCGCCTTCCAACAGAAAATGAACAAAATTCGAAAGTTGTTCCGCCCGGAAGGAACGCATTGAGACCGCCAAATGTAAATCGCTGCTGCGTTCCAATCTGGAATTGGCTTGCAACAAATCTTCCAATTCGCCCTCGGCATACTCTTTGCCGGTCAACTCATCGGAGATAAACACATTCCAGTTGGGAAAGTTCGCATTGATCGCCCGCAACCACTCGCCGATTCCTGCCTCCCCTGTATTGATTTCCTGTCCGCCGCCGACCAGACAAACGATAACGCCCCAGTCTTCACGCAAATTCAGCGACCAGATCAAAAACTCCGGTTCTGACATCGGGAAATCATGAATGCCTTGTTTGCGGCTCAGCCAATTTGCCAACTGTTGTTTGGTCCATGCCCGCTGTGCTTCGTCAAAAATCGCCACATGCTCGACTTCGGAATATCCATCATCCTGATGCTTGGTGACTTTCGCCGGATCAATTTCCAATACCCCGTCGCGAATCGGCTTCTTGAGCTTGTTCAATGTCTCGTTACGGTAATGATGCACGATTTGAATAAAGGATTTGACATCGCGCCGAGCCGTGGTGAGATTGTAACGAACGCCCGGATTACGTTCCTCTTCCTGCCGCTTCTTGTCGCGCGCCAGGGCTTCGCTCAACACCGAAACCAGCGGCTGATTGCCGGAGAGATATACTGCAAGGCTCTTTTTCTCAAACTGCCGAACCGCGATATTCAACCCGACCAGTGTTTTTCCCGCGCCGGGAACGCCGGTAACAAAACAGATGGATTTCTCGTGATTGGCCTGCGAGTGTTCAATCACGCGCATGACAAATTCGCTGGTACGCTGTAAATTCTCGCCGGAAGCTTCGCTGCGAGTAATATCCTCGACGGAATGATTCAAATACAAGGAGCTTGCCGCCTGAATGATGGTCGGCGTCGGCATGTAGCGACTATACCCCCAACGACTCAAATCGGCGTGCTTGCCATGTTCCTGTGTGATTTTGGCAATCACCTCACGAAGACCGCCGGCATTGCAGAGAATCGGCTCAAACACATGATCATCATAAAGACAAAATTCCTGCGTTGCAGAGGAATCCGGCGCTTCAGTGGCGATCAATACGGGAACAATGGTCAAGTCCCGACTGGCCTCATGGAAGTTTTTCAAATCGAGCGCATAATCCCAAACCTGCTCGGAATCCTGCCGGTAATAGACCTCCGCTCCGACCTTGAATTCCAGCGCAAAAACAATACCCTGAAACAAAAGAACCACATCAATACGCTTCCCCAGTCGTGGAATGGAATATTCAAAAAGAATCTGTCCATCGGCCTTGTTTCGCAGAATCTCTTTGAGCATCTGAATCTCAAATTGCCACGCATTGCGTTGCAAATCCACGAGATCAAACGAATTTTCCGCCGCCAAAGCCCCGAGAATCTCATTCTCGGAACTCCCGACAAAATTCGTTATGCTATCTGCGTAGAAATATCGATTCACTGGTATTCGTCCTTATTCGTTCACGATTCCGCGGTCCTTCGGGTAGTTGGATCTTCCCCTGAAGTATTTGCCGGCATTCGCGCCACTTTTCGCCGGCCGGCAGCTCCTGCCTGCACCACACTCCGGACAAATTCGGTTCGACAGGCAGTTCTTTTTTCGATAATTTCCTTCACATGAGCAGCGTGAGCTTTTTTATTTTGAAATATATTGCTGATACAGCCGGAAATAATCGTATTTTACCTTTGACCGCCGGTTGCTTGAATATCCATGCGATCAAAAACGCGATACCGAAGATTACAAAGCTTTTATCATATCTTCCTCTCAATCAAAAATACAATTAGCCTTGACATAGTCTTTTATATGCTTTCTGAATAAGCTTTGCCATCAGAACTCGACGTTCTTTTAAGAATTCATTATACTCCATTGTATCGAACCCCTGCGGCAAAGCATGGTTTTCGCACATCAACTTAAAGTTATCTTCGCCAAGTTTTTGAATGAACTCATTGATATAATCTGCCGGTGGACGGTCGGAAATAGCAATATTGGTCTGATAGTCTAAATAGGTATAGTTTGCAATTTGATTACGTTCGCGATCTGAATCAATACCAATAGATGTCAAATAATTCTTTGGAAAAATATGATGCTTGTCGACAGCATTTTTGTTGCCGTGGGCTCCTGGAAGTAAAAACATTGCAAGATGACTTGTGCTGAACAACATAGGAATATTTAAAATATTTTGAGAAGCCAAATATGCATACCAATGAGGTGAAATCGCTGCCGACGACTCCAAATCTTTCGGCAAAGTGATTGCAAAGTAATCTTCCGTCAGGCGGGAATCAATCACAGAACTCAGGTAAGCCGCCAGCTCGTCTGCGTTTTTTAAAGTTTTCATATCAGCAAATAATTTTTCAGCATCTGTCTCTACTGACGAACTGAAATATGAGGTAACGCTTACCATAAAAAACCATCTTCTGAACAAAGAGCTTAACTTCTGATTTTCAAGATGGAATTCATATTTGGCAATTAAATAGAGAATATAACTAAATACAATTGAGTTATCGGCTGCAATCAATTTACTGCTGACATATCCGCCTTGTGCAATAATATTCAAAAAAGCATGCCAATTATTCAAATCGATGACAGTTGACAATGCCGCGCCGAATACAGCAAGATTTTCGTTACGCCGCTCTTCGGTAACAATGCCTGAATCCAAATCTTTTCCTCGCAATAACATATATGCGTATCTCAAGCGGGCGCGCTTAAATCCGACTCCAACAATCATACGAACCAAATGTACCGGTTCAACGATTAAAAGGTTGTTATAAGATGTTCCAGCGGCTGGAATATGAGACTTTTCACAGAAGGAATCAATTTTGTCCCGATCTTCTTTGGCATACACAGAGAGCAGAGTAAGAATGAAGTCGTTTTCATTCAGCTTCTGGCCCCCGGAATTCACCCGAACAAAAATTTCCGCAACCTCTTCTTCACTTGCGGAACGATAAATATCCAATACAGGAACCGGATATTTTTCCAATCCCAATAATTCATTCAATCGGTTTTCGATGAGATCCTCTTGTTCATCGGTTAAGATTGGAAGATTATTTTTTTCATAACTTTCATTCAGTCGCTTAATATAAGCCCTGCGGAGTCTGGACAGCGTATTTTGCTCTTTGGCCAGAAATACAACGCTGAGATCGGAAATCCACTCCGGATTGCGTTCATAAGCTACGCTCCAGTTTTCAAAACGATCAACTTCACGAAGCGGATTGTAACATATCTTGATATTGCGTTCTTTGAAATTCTTATCTTTAACTTTTATTCCATACATGGTTGCGACTAGCGCCGTTAACCGTTGCTGGCCATCAATAATAAGACTTTTGGGCGATTTTAATTCTTTATCATTGAGTCCGATATCTTCCATTTTGCTGGAATAGTTTTCGGGGGACTCCCACAGCATAATATACCCGATAGGGAACCCTTTGAGCATGGAATCATATAAATTTCTTACTTTTTCATTTGCCCATACAAATGGCCTCTGCAAATCCGGCAAGCCAATCCGGCCGAGCTTGATCTCTTTCAAGAGAAAATCCAGATCAATATTATGGGATTCAAAAATTTTATTTGCCATTAGTCATTTCTCATAAGTTAATAATCGCATCCTGAATGCACTGGCGGTCGTGCCAAATAGCGTCGAACCATTCTTTCAATTCCGCAATGTTTTCCGGTTCGTCAAAACCGGTACTCATAGCGTGCCGGATAGGGTTCACTAAACCAAGTCCGGAAGCAGTATACTGCTACGTTAAACGATTGCGCAATTTGCGTTCATCCGAATCGCCGACAAACGCCAGACGATCCAGGATATCCGCAGTTTATCAATGGACGGCAATACATTTTCGAGCATCTCAAGAGGAACGGAAAACAATGCGGTAATGACAGAAAAACAGGAATTCTGCGGCAACCCTGTTGAAAGCAGTTCCCCCGCCTTGAGTCGTTTATGATTGATCAACTGCATCATTGCCCTTGTATTTTCTCTCAATAACAGCCCTGGCCTCTGAACAGTTCTTGTCCACTCGGCTCATCCATTTCCGGGAAGTCTGCATTATTCCCCGGCCTTACCGGATTTGCCCCAGACATCGGCCTCATCTTTCTTGAACTTCCAGTAACGGCCGATACGGCGGCCTGGCATGCCTTTGCCTTCGGTCCATTTGTAAATGGTCTCGCGGCAAGCACCAAGGTATTCCGCGCTTTCTACCGATCTTCCATATTATGACCTCAGCTCATCCATATAAAAACATATTTCAGCGCACTACTATACTGCTAAAATATTGCACTTTATGGAAAATGCAAGCGTCTATATGGATTTGATAGTGATTTTTAGTAATTTTTAATTGATTCAAGAATTGTATGGGATGATTTAAAAATAAAGAAGGCCCATTCTCGGAAAAGGAAAGTCGCAGAAACAGCACAAAGAGATAACATACAAAAAAGCCGGTCACATGACCGGCATAATCTTTCAATGGTAGCGGGGAATGGAATCGAACCATTGACCTTCAGGTTATGAGCCTGACGAGCTGCCACTGCTCTACCCCGCGCTGTAAAATGGGGTGGTAGACCGGACTTGAACCGGCGACCTCCTGGGCCACAACCAGGCGCTCTAACCAACTGAGCTACAACCACCATATCGGTTACGTTTTATGAATATACCCCCGATTACGGAAAAATCAAGCTCAAATTGCCGGAAAGATCGGATATTTTACGATTTTTCCGGCAAAATCACCCGAAATCCTCCGGCAACCGGCTTCAGAGAGCGTCCCGGACCGCGTAAATGTCCTGCCGCCCTCCGGCTCCGCGACGAAACCAGTTGGCCGGCGCCTGCTCAAGTTTCACCTTGACCTCACGCGTTTCTCCGGAGCGGCGGAGCTGCAGCGTCACCTCATCCCCGGGCGCAGCGGAGAAAATCCGGCTCTGCAGATCCCCCGGACCATTGACCGGTTC
This sequence comes from Victivallis lenta, assembly GCF_009695545.1. Classification (NCBI taxonomy): domain Bacteria; kingdom Pseudomonadati; phylum Lentisphaerota; class Lentisphaeria; order Victivallales; family Victivallaceae; genus Victivallis; species Victivallis lenta. The sequence goes on from NZ_VUNS01000023.1 coordinate 48,065, forward strand.
GCCGCCGACGGCGAGAATCACGTCGCCGCGCTGCAGCACCTGAGCCGCCGGAGAGTCACGGTAGATCTGCGCGACCGCCACACCGGATTCAAGCTTCAGCCGCGTCCTGACCTCACGCGGAATCGGCTCGAAAAGAACACCGAGCCACGGCCGCCTGACCTGTCCGTGCCGGATCATCTCCTCCGCCACGTGCTTCGCCAGATCCGCGCTGATCGCGAAACTGATGCCGATGCTGCCGCCCGAAGGCGACAGGATGAAGTCGTTGACCCCGATCACCTCACCCGCCAGATTCAGCAGCGGACCGCCGGAATTGCCGGGGTTGATCGACGCATCGGTCTGGATATAGCTCTCATGCAAATTTACCCCGACTCCGCGCCGTTTCATGCCGGAAACCACCCCCACCGTAACCGTACGCGACAGGCTGAACGGCGCACCGATCGCAATCGCCCAATGGCCGATTTTCACCCGGTCGATATCGGCGAACTTCAGCACGTCGAATTTCCGGTCGCCGTCGATCTTGAGCAATGCGAGGTCGGAGGGGGGATCGACCCCGACCACCTTCGCGTCGAACTCCGACCCGTCGTTCGTGGTCACGAAAAACGAATCCTGGTCGCGCACGACATGGAAATTGGTCAGAATATAGCCGTCCTCGCGGACAAAAAAGCCGGACCCCTGCCCGCTCGGGACATCCTTGTACTCGACCCGGCTCCGATAGTAATCGATCGGCGAAAGCACTCCCACGCGCTTCTGCGACGTGATCAGCACGACACCCGGCATCACTTTCTCGACGGCGCCGGCGAATTCCTCCTGCAGCTCCGCCGCCGCTCCGCTCAACGATACTGCGGCGGGCTCCGGCTCCGGCGGAACCGGGGAAGCCGCCGCGGCCGTCTCCGGAAATCCCTTCACAATACCCAGCGTCAGAAGCGTTCCGGCGCAGGCGGCGCAGAACGCGGTCACATATAAAGTCCGGTCTCTCATTGTCAAGCTCGATCCTCCCATTTCAATATCGATTATTTATGACAATCTATAATGATCCGGACGAAAATCAACGTCGAAAAACCGCAAAACAGACAAAAAAATCCCGAAAGCCGCTCCGTTCCCCGGAGACGGTTTTCGGGATTGCAGTCAACCGCAGCGTTACTTGAGCGCGGCGAAGTCGGAGGCGATATTCACGGCCTCGTCGAGAACCGGATCGCTGTTCTTCTTCTTTCCGTCGGCGGTACGGTCCAGATAGATCTTCTCCGCCTCGTCCTGAAGCTGCTTTTCCTCCTTGTACTCTTTCCAGCGCACCTCTTCATTCAGGGAGACGCTCTTTTTGTCCTTGTACTTGTTGTACATCTCAAGCTTCTTGCGGAACGCGCTGTATTCGGGGTCCGCCGCGACCCGCGCCTGCGACGCCGCCCTGAGCTTTTCGACCTTCGCCGCGAAGTCCGGCGTATAGGAGCCGGCCTTGACCGGTTTGACCGAATCCCACGGCAGGTGGTTGTTCATGAACATCTCGCCGATCTCCATCTGATCGGTCAGCGACGGCAGACGGATATCCGAAGCAATGCCGAGCTGCTGCACGGAACCGCCCGACGTCCGGAAGAACATCGCCGTCTCATAGGTGGCGGAACCGGCCTGGAACTCCTCGCCGATGAACTTCAGATAACGGTCGAGCGGAACCACGTCGAGCACGGTCCCCTTCCCGAACGTGCGGCTGTCGCCGACGACGACTCCGCGCTCGCTGTCGCGGATCGCGGCAGTGAAAATTTCGGCCGCCGAAGCGGAAAGCTTGCTGGTCAGAACAACCAGCGGCCCGGCATAGGCCTGATCGCCGTCGTCATCCTCCTTGACCTGAATCGGCTTGTTCGGGCTGCGGATCTGCACGACCGGACCGGACGGAATGAAGAGTCCGGTCAGCGTGATCGCCTCCGGCAGGCTGCCGCCGCCGTTGCGCCGCAGGTCCATCACGACCGCATCGACCTTCTGTTTCCTGAAATCCTCGAGAATGCGACGGACGTCGCGGGTGCAGCTCTTGAAATTCGGGTCGCCTTTCATGGCCGCATCGAAATCCATGTAGAAGCCGGGCAGATTGATGATGCCGACCCTGCGCTCAACGCCGTCGGCCCCCTTGACCGTCCTGACCTCCCCCTTCGCCTCACTGTCGACGAGCACGATCTTGTCGCGGGTGATGGTGACGGTTTCGGGAACCGCGCTGCGCCCCTTCTCACCCGGCAGGATCGTCAGAGTGACCTTCGTCTTCTCGGGGCCGCGGATCAGGCGGACCGCCTTGGTCAGCGGCATGTCGATCACATCCACCGGCTCGCCGTTCTCCTGGGCGACGGCGATGATGCGGTCTTCGACCTTCAGCCTCCCGTCCCGCGCGGCGGGACCGCCCGGCGTCAGGGCGACGATCTTGATGTAGCCGCCGTCGCTCGACAGCGTCGCGCCGATGCCGGAGAGCGAGAGGTTCATCGACATCTCGAAATCCTCCTCCTGCTTCGGCGGGTAGAAGTTCGAATGCGGACCGTACACCTGCGCGAGCGAGTTCAGATAGATGCCGAGAATATCGACGCGGTCCTTCTGCTGGATATCGTTGTTGATGTCGCGGAGGCGCGACAGAACCTTCTCCGCCGGATTCCGGATCTCCCACTTCGCCGCGGCGGCGTTTTCCCGCTCCTCGCCGGAGGCTTTTTCCGGCTGCTTCGCGCGCTCCTCCTCCTGCACGCGGTTCATGAGCCGGTAGGCGAGGACGTCGTTCTTCAGCCGCAGATACCAGAGCTTTTCGAGCTCGGCGCGGTCTTTCGCGCGCGGCGCCTTGGTGCGGTCGAGCATGAAGCTCTCGTCGAGCGTGAAATCAAACGGCTCCTTCAGCCGTTTTTCGGCGAAGGCGCGGAACTCGCCGTTCCGGGTGCGGAAACAGTCGTAAACCTTGAAGGCAAACGAGCTGTCGCCGGATTGAAGCTGCCTGCAGAGCAAATCCCGGTCGGCGGAGAACTTCGCAACATCCTCCTCCGTGAAATAGATCTTCGCCGGGTCGAGCTCATCGAGATACTCGTCGAACAGCTGCTTCGACAGCCCGGCGTCGAGCGCCTGCTGCCGGTAGTGGTTCCGCGACAGAAGCTGCGCCATGATGCGGGTGATCAGCGCGAGCTCCTTGTCTCCGTATTCATTTCCCTTCGCCGGAGCCGCCGAAACCGTCAGCCCGGCGGCGAACAAAACAAAAGCAAGCAACAGCTGCAGAAATTTTCTGCTCATTACAAAACACCCCCTGTTTTATGCATCAGCACTCCTTGTTGTCAAGACAAATAACTTACAGGATAAAATAACACGTTTCACCGGAAAATAAAGGTTCAAAAAACGCAACTTGCTTTTTTTTTTCATTTCCGGGGTTATATTACTCCAGAAGAAATCAATGCAAAGCACTTGGGGAAGATACGGATATCATGCACCAGAGCATATGCCCGGACCGGGCGATATTTTACGCGGGAGACACGGTCACCTTCACCCTTTCGGGACTCGAAGGACGGGCCGGGCGCGCCGTCCTGCGAAGCACCATCGGGCGCGCCGCAGTCCGCAGGCAGGAGCTCATCGACCACAACGAAACCGGAGCCCCGCTGCTCGGGCTCGACTGGCACGACCTTGAGATGGAAGCCGTTTCGGACGGCACGTTTTCACTCACGCTGCCGCTGGTCGAGGTCGGCGTCTTCGAAGCGAAGTGCTGTTTCATGCCGGCCGGCCGCCCCGGCATCGAGTGGCCCGACTCCAGCAACTTCCGGCTGAAGGTCGAAGCCGCCGCCGGCGTCTGCGGCAACACGATGTATTCGGCCTTCGTGCGGCAGTTCGGCGTGAACTGCGCAAGGCCGGTTTCGGAGCCGCCGCCGGAGACGGTCGAAAAACTCGACGCCGAAAACTACACCGTCATTCCGCCCTCGGGAACGTTCCGGCAGCTCGCCGCGAAGCTCGACCATATTTTCGACCGGCTCGGCTGCCGGATTCTGCAGCTGCTGCCGATTCACCCGATGCCGACGCAGTACGGGCGCATGGGCCGGTACGGCAGCCCGTTCGCCGCGCTCGACTACTTCAGCATCGACCCGGCGCTGGCCGATTTCGACACGAAAGCGACGCCGATGGAGCAGTTCGGCGAACTCGTCGATCAGGTGCATGCCCGCGGCGGACGCATCTTCATGGATATCCCGGTCAATCACACCGGCTGGGCGTCGAAGCTGCAGATGGAGCATCCGGATTACTTTGTGCGCCAGCCGGACGGAACCTTCGTGAGTCCCGGCGCGTGGGGCGTCACCTGGTCCGACCTCTGCAAGCTGAACTACAGGGAGCCGAAGGTGCACCGGCTCATGGCCAAGGTTTTCCTGTTCTGGTGCCGGCGGCGGGTTGACGGCTTCCGCTGCGACGCGGGCTACATGCTGCCGGCCGAGGCGTGGGAGTACATCGTCCCGAAGGTCCGCAGCGAATATCCGGACACGGTCTTTCTGCTGGAGGGACTCGGCGGTCCGCTGAAGGTGCAGGAGGACCTGCTCGGCCGGGCCGGTCTCAACTGGGGATACTCCGAACTCTTCCAGAACTATACCCGCGACGAGATCACGCGCTATTTTCCGTATGTCGACCGCTGCAGCCAGACCTGCGGGACGCTCGTCAACTTCGCCGAAACCCATGACAACGCCCGGCTCGCCGCTTCGGGAAAAACCTATGCGAAGCTCCGGTTCATGGTTGCCGCAATGCTCTCCGAAGACGGCGCGCTCGGCTTTGCGAACGGAGCGGAATTCTACGCCACCGAGAAGATCGACGTGCACGGCAACGCCGCGCTGAACTGGGGAGCGGAACCGAACCTCGTCGAACTGATCCGCAAGCTCAATACGCTGCTCGCCGACCATGCCGCCTTTCAGGCCTACGCGCAGGTCGAGCTGATCCAGGAGGGGCCCGGCAACGTGCTGGCCGTCCGCCGCACTGCGCCCGACGGGAACGTGATCCTCGCGCTGCTGAACCTCGACTGCGATCATCCGTCGAGCGTGAGCTGGAAAAGCGACCTGACGCCGGACGGCGGCACCGAGCTGCTGACCGAACAGCCGGTCCGCTTCCTGCGCAGCGGCCCGCTGTTTTCGCACGAACTTGAGCCGGGCGGCGCACTCTGCATCGGATTCGACAACTACCGGATCGCCGCAGCTCCCCCCGGATACGAACCGGAGCGGACGCGCCGCCAGCGCGCCGAGGCGATGGCGATGTCCGTCCAGATCAAGCTCGCCGGGCTGACCGCCGGAAAAGCCGGCGCCGGCGCCGCCATGCTGGCCGACCCCGAAGGTTTCTGCGCGTCGCTTGCCGAAACCGTTCTGCCGCCGGTGACCCACTACCGGACCGAATGCGACGCGACGCGGCATGTCATGATTCCGCCCGGCGACATCCTGCTGGCCGAGTGCGAAAACCGCTTCCGCCTGACCGTTTTCGCTGACGGCAGGGCCGTGTTCACCGGCAGCAGCCTGACGGCGGAAGACGGCCGCGACATCGTTCTCGCCGTGCTGCCCGAAAACACGGCTTCGCACGGCCGCGACCTCGGAATTCAGATCTGCAGCTTCGGCCCGGACGGGAAGGTCCGGAGGACGGACGGCCACCTGCTGCAGCTGCCGCCCGGTGCGCGCTGCCGCATCCGCCTGTCGAATTCCGGCACGGAAATCCGGAACGGCGAGCTGCTCGCCTTCGCGGCGAACAACCTCGGAGGCATGAGCTTCTTCCGCGCCGCCTGGGGCGAAATCGCAAGCAAGTACGAAGCGATTCTCTCCGCAAACGTGAATCCGGACTATCCGGTCGACCGCCGCACGATGTTCACGCGGCTGCGCGGCTGGCTTCAGGTCAACGGTTATTCGCAGCCGCTCGACCTGCGTTCGATCGCTTCTTTCTCCGCCATGCCGGACAACCGGGCGCGCTGGGTCTTCTCGGTCCCGGCCGGCCAGGGCTGCCGTGTGCGGCTCGTCGTCGACTTCGCCGGAGCCGAAAAAGGCGATGCGGTCCGCTTCCGCTTCCACCGGCCGGCCGCCGATCCGGAGGGTGAACCGGGCGAACTCGGCGACGCGACCCCGGTGCGGCTGATCCTGCGGCCCGACCTCGAGGACCGCATCAACCACGAGCTGACCAAAGCCTACACGGGTCCCGAAAAGCGCTTCCCGGAATCTGTCCGGGAAACCGGGAGCGGCTTTGAATTCACCCCGTCCGACCGCACGCTTGAGGTGAAAATCGAAAACGGCGCCTTCCACCGCGAACCGGAGTGGTATTATCTGGTGGACCTGCCCGCCGAACGTTATTACGGGCTCGAGGATAAGACCGATCTCTTCAGCCCCGGCTATATCGAGATCGACCTCGCCGGCGGCGGCAGCGCCGGGCTCACCGCCGAAATCCGCCCGTCCGGGACCGCGCCCGGGAGCGCGAAGTTTCCGCCCGGCTGCGACGACTGCATCCCGGCGGAGGTGAATCCGGCCGCGCTCTTCGCACCGGCCATGCGGCGGTTCATCGTGAAGCGCGACCGCGAAAACACGATCATCGCCGGCTACCCCTGGTTCCTCGACTGGGGGCGCGACACGCTGATCGCGCTGCGCGGGCTCGTCAAAGGGGAATTCGAGACGGAGGCCGCGGCGATCATCCGCCAGTTCGCCTGCTTCGAAAAAGACGGCACGATCCCGAATGTGATCCGCGGCCTCGACGACCGGAACCGCGACACGAGCGACGCGCCGCTCTACCTCATCGTGGCGGCACGCGACTATACGGAACACCATTCGAACCGGATTCTCGACGCCTCCTGCGGCGGGCGCAAGCTGCGCGACGTGCTCCGGTCGATCGTCGAACATTACCGGGCCGGAACGCCGAACGGCATCGTCATGGACGAAGAATCCGGCCTGATCTTCAGCCCGCCGCACTTCACCTGGATGGATACGAATTTTCCGGCCGGAACTCCGCGCGAAGGCTATCCGATCGAGATTCAGGCGCTCTGGTATGCGTCGCTTGAATTCCTCGGGCGGGAGGAACCCGAATATCAGGCGCTCGCCGCCCGGGTCGCAGCAAGCATCGAAGAGCTCTATTTCCGTTCCGCCGCCGGCCCGCTCTTCTGCAGCGACTGTCTGCACGCCGGACGCGGCGTCCCGGCGCGCGACGCCGTTCCTGACGACCACAACCGGCCGAACCAGCTGCTCGCCGTGACGCTCGGAGCCGTGAAGGACCCGGTCCGCCGGCGCGGCATACTCGCCTCCGCCGAAGAACTGCTCGTGCCGGGCGGCATCCGCAGCCTCGCCGACCGGCCGGTGCAGTACCGGCTGCCGGTCGAGCGCGACGGCAGGCTGCTGAATGATCCGGAGCGTCCGTACCGCGGCTCCTACCGCGGCCCCGAGGACACCTCCCGCAAGGTCGCTTACCACAACGGCACCGTCTGGTGCTGGCCGTTCCCGGCCTATTGCGAGGCGCTCTACCTGGTCGGCGGCGAACCGGTGCGGCAGCGCGCGTTCTCCCTGCTGCTGTCTTCGGCGCATTACTTCGAAACCGGAGTGCCGGGGCAGCTGCCGGAGGTGGCGGACGGCGACTATCCGCACCGGGCCGGCGGCTGCGCGGCGCAGGCGTGGAGCGTTTCGGAGTTCTTCCGCGTCTACGGGATTCTGAAACCATGAGGACGCTGTTCCGCGATCTCTGGCTGGCCGACGGAAGCGGCGCGCCGCTCCGCCGTTCCGCGGTACTGGCCGGCGACGGGAAAATCCTCGCCGTCGAGCCGGATCTGCCGCGCTCCGCGGCGGAACGGACCGTCGAACTCGGCGGCAGAATCCTCGCGCCCGGATTCATCGACGTCCACGGCCACTCGGACCTCGCGCTCCCGGCCCGGCCGGAGGGATTCGGCAAGATTTCGCAGGGGATCACGACCGAGATCATGGGGAACTGCGGACTTTCCGCCTTTCCTCTGACCGGCCGCAACCGCGAACACCTGCAGGAGCTCTGGGCGCAGTACGGCGTGACACTCGACTGGTCCGACTTCCGGGGGTGGCGCGCCGCGCTGTCGGCCCGTGCCCCGAAGCTCCGCGCCGAAGCGCTCGCCGGACACAACACGCTCCGCGCCGCCGTGGCCGGCTACGAAACCGAAACCCTCACTTCCGCACAGCTCGAAGAGATGAAAACGCTGCTCGACGCCGAGCTCGCCGCCGGCGCAGCCGGACTGTCGAGCGGGCTGCTCTATGTGCCGGGCAAATTCGCTCCGCCCGGAGAAATCGTCGAACTCATGCGCGTCGCCGCCCGGCGCGACCGGCCTTATGCGACCCACCTCCGGAGCGAGGGGAACGAACTGCTGGAGGCTCTCGGAGAAACGATCGACTGCGCCCGGGAGGCGGGCCTCAGGCGGCTTCACATCAGCCACTTCAAAACCGCCGGAGCCGCGAACTGGGAGAAACTCGACGCCGCGCTCGAACTGCTGGAAGAAGCGCAAAAAGGCGGAATCGCCGTCACCGTCGACCGCTACCCGTACACCGAATCGATGACGCAGCTCAGCGTAATCCTGCCGGGCAAGGCCGGCGACCTCGACGACTCCGCGCTTTCGCGGCTGCTGCGCAGCACGGAGGAGCGCGAAAAGCTCGCTCTGGAGCTCGCCGCCTCCCGCCCCGCCGCCTACTGGAAAACCGTCACGCTCGTCTCGACCCGGAGTTCCGCCGGACGAAACCACGCCGGGCAGACCATCGCGGCGCTCGCGGAACGCGCCGGCAGGACGCCCGCCGAATTCGCGGTCGAACTGCTGGCGGAGGACGCCGCCGGGACGACCGCCGCCTTCCGCGGCATGTCGCCGGAGAATATGCGGCGGATTCTCGGTCTGCCGTTCTGCATGATGGGCAGCGACGAAAATGCGCGTCCGGCCGACGATTCGATCGGGCGCTGTCACCCGCGCGGCTTCGGCAGCGCGGCGCGGTTCCTGCGGCTCCGGCTCGACACAGGCTCTCCGATCGAAGCGGCGGTGCGGCAGATGACCGGGCTCGCGGCCGAAACCTTTCAACTCGCGGACCGGGGGCTGGTCCGGCCCGGGCTCTGCGCCGATCTCGCGGCATTCGACCCGGACGAAGTGGACGGAACCGCCGATTTTTCGAATCCGCACACGCCGGCGGCCGGAATCATCTTCACCGTGACCGGCGGCGAATTCGTCTACCGTTCCTGAAACTACACCGTCTCGTTCCAGCTCTTCCTGATCTTCCGGCGTTCAGGCGGCAGCGGCGTCAGGCGCGAGATGACCCAGATCCCGGCCGACAGCAGCAGGACCGACAGCGCGAAATAGAGCCGGTAACCGGTCAGCGGCGAATCCGCCTCTATGCCGGTGCAGCGGTCGAGCAGCACACCGGCGAGCAGCATGCCGACGATGCCGGCTCCGGCGCCGTTGACGACCGCGATGAACATCGAGGCGGCCACGCGCTTCTCCTCCGGCACCGTCTGCAGGAAATAGTGCGTGACCGAGTTCGCGGTCCCGACATTGGTCGCTCCCGCGATCAGGAACGGCAGCGTCAGGTAGACGGGGCTGAAGCCCGACGGAGCAATCACCCAGAGCACACCGGCGCCGAGCAGCAGAAGATACGAATAGAGCAGCGTCCTGCGCGGCCCGATCGTGTTTGAAATCCGCCCCGAGAGGAACGACGCCCCGGCACTCGCGCCGAACTGGGCCAGCGCGAAGAGCAGCGCTTCCGTGTCGCTGACGCCGCAGCCGCGCTTCAAAGCCAGCATCGAAATCGGAATCAGCATGATGACCGCGAGATTGACTGCAAATCCCGAAGCCAGCAGCCGCAGCAGCGACTTGTCGTGAAAAAGCAGCCTGAACTCCCCGGCGATCGGCTTCCGGGCCGAATCGCGGATGGCTTCGGTCTCGCAGATCCGGTTGATGAAGCGCGACGCGGTGAAACCGAGCAGCGCGCCGGCGACCACAATGCCGGTCAGCATCGCCAGGCTGTCGCAGAGTTTCAGGAGAATGCTGATCGTGACCAGCGCGGCGAGGCACGACAGATAGAAGAATCCGGCGTTGACGCCGATCACCTTCGCCCGGTCTTTCTCGTTCGTGATGTTCCCGACCAGCGGCTGCGACATGACCACGCCCGCAGCCCGGAAACCGTAGAAGAAGAACGCCCCGGCCAGCAGCAGCGCCGTGGCCGTGCGCGGCATGCCCGAGATGCTGACCACAGCCGCCAGCGCGACCAGCAGCGCGGCCGCATTCCGGGCGACCCAGAAGATCGACTGGCTCTTCGCGGCCCCGGCCCGGGCGGTGACGACCTTGCCGAGCGGCAGCAGCAGAAACCCGAAGTAGATCATCGCCCCGAGCGTCGAAACGATGTAATCCGGGCAGCCGAGCCGGACGGCGAGCAGAATCAGCACCGTTTCGCCGAGACACATGTACGAGAGCCCGTTGATCAGGCTGAAAATATGGTAGTTATGCTGAGACGACGCCAGCTGCGCCGGCGTCAGCGGTCCCTTGCAGATCATCCGTCCCCTCCCCTGTTCCCGTCAGGCCGATGCGTCTTCGGGGTGCTCGCGCAGCTCCGCGGCCGGAGAAGCGGGCGGCAGCCCGATCAGGTTGATCTTTTTCCAGGCGCCCGACCGCCGCCGCCAGACCATCAGCGCGGCATCGACCGCGATATAGAAGGTGATGAGCGCCCAGACCGCGCCGATGCTGGCGCGATACACGTAGACGAGCAGCACGGTTCCCGGAATCTGGATCAGCCACGAAGTCGCCATGCCGATCCAGAGCGGAACGGTCGTGTCTCCGGCGCCGCGCAGGCTGCCCATGGCGATGAAGCGGGTCGCGTCGAGAATGTTGAAAACGGCCGCGAAACGGAGAATCGTGACCGCATAGTCGGTCACCTGCGACATATCCATGCTGGCGGACGCGGTATTCCGCGACCCGAAGAGACGGATCAGGAACTCCGGCGCGAGCCAGTAAAGCAGCCCCATCGAAAGCGTCCAGCACATCAGCATCCGCCACGAACGGCCGGAGATCCGCTCGACGACGAGCAGCCGCCGCTGGCCGATGAACTGGCCGGTGACCACGCTGGTCGCATCCATGAGCCCGATCATCGGCATGTTGCCGATCATGTTGATCGAAAGAGCGATGCTCGTGGCGGTCAGCTCTTCGTTCCCGAGGTGCCCGATCATCATGACCACGACCGCGAAGGCCGCGTTGCGCAGAAAGGTCTGGAATCCGGCCGGCATGCCGAACCGCAGCAGCCGCCGGATGAACACCCGGTCGAATGCCTTGTAACTCCTGGTGGGAAACTCACTCTGGCGGACCAGCAGGAAAAACGAAAGCGCGATCGCGAACGTGCAGAGATTCGCGAACGAGTTCGCCAGCCCCGCCCCGAGAATCCCGAGCGCCGGCAGCCCGAAACCGCCGAAGATCAGCAGGTAGTTCATCGGGATGCAGACAATGCAGCCGATGATCTTGATTCCGGCCACGAGCGCGGTTTTGCCGCGGCCCGTGAAGAACGAGAGAAACGCGGTCTCCATGCAGGTCAGCCCGGCGCAGGGGGCCATGGCGACGAAATAGTCCGCCTCCTGCAGCGCGATGACCGGGTCGTGCCCGTTGTGCATGATGATCCAGTACCCGGCCGCGGGGAGAGCAAAGGCGAGCAGCGCCGCGACCGCCGCGCCGAAATAAAAGCCGTTCCAGGCCGCCTTCACGCAGCCGATGCCGTCGCGGTGGCCGTGAAACTGGGCGACGATGGTGGCGGTGAAGCCTGTGGTGATCAGGAAAAACGCCATCAGCGTGAAAAACATCTGGCCGGCCGGCATGGCCGCCGCGATCTCCTCGGGGGAACTCCTGGCGATGAAAACGCGGTTCGTGATCATCATGACCGTATTGCTTGCATTCAACACGACGAGCGGCCACGCGATCCGCCAGATCTCGCGGTATCCGCCCGGCTCCAGGAATTGACGACGGCTGAAGCAGCCGGTGAATCTGGTAAATAACTGTCTCAACATCTCCAACGCTCTCTCTCCGGCGGAAGGCCGTGCATTTCCTGTAATATAATTCGATATTCCGAAATTACCATGCCGGAACGATTGAATTTCGCGGTAATTTGTGGTATAGTTCCCGCATGCTGCAAAAACGGAGTCAACCCGATTGGAGAGGAAAGATGAAAAAACTGCTGCACATCGCCGCGTCCCCGCGGCTTGAGCGTTCGCATTCGAGGCGGCTTGCGAATGCGTTCATCGCCGAATTCCTGAAACGCAACCCGGATTACCGGCTGGCGGAGATCGATATCGGTGCAGTCGCCCAGCCCCGGTTCGGCGAAGCCGGCGCCGCCGCGAAATTCAAGGCGCCCCGCGAGCTTGAGCTCACCCCCGCCGAAGCGCGGGAGTGGCGGAACGCGCAAAGCAGCTTCGAACAGCTCCGGGAGGCCGACCGGCTCGTCGTCAGCACGCCGATGTGGAATTTCTCGATGCCCTATCACCTGAAACAGTGGATCGACCGCGTCATGCAGTCCGGCTGGAGCTTCGGCATGGAACCCGGCAAGGGATACGTGCCGCTGCTCGGCGGAAAAAAGGCGTTGTTCGTCTGCGCCTGCGGCGGCGTCTACGATACGCCGGAGATGCTGAAACTCGACCACCTGCGCCCGTACCTGCGCTTCTGGGCGGAATTCAACGGGCTTGACGCCGCCGTGGTCTCCCTCGAAGGAACGAACCTCGACCAGGAGCGCCTCGCCGGAAACGAAGCGGCCGCGCGATCGGCGCTCTCGAAGCTGGCGGAGAAGTTCTGACCATGCTGACCATCCTCCTCCAGCTGGCGGGCGGAACCGCATTTCTCTATTACGGCGCCGACTTCCTGGTGAAAGGCGGCGTGTCGATCGCAACCCGCTTCGGAGTTTCCGCACTCGTGATCGGCCTGACGCTCGTCGCATTCGCCACAAGCGCGCCGGAGCTCGTGGTCAGCGTTCAGGCCGCGCTGGCGGGTTCAAGCGACATCAGCATCGGCAACGTGATCGGCTCGAACATCTGCAACATCGCGCTGATCCTCGGACTTTCGGCCGTCATCGCGCCGCTTTCGGTGCACAGCAAGGTGCTGCGGTTCGACCTGCCGGTCATGACGGCGGTCACGCTGGCCATGGCAGCGATCGGCCTTCTGCTCGGCGGCTTCAACCGGCTCACCGGCGCCGTGTTCTTCGCCGGGCTGCTGGCCTACATCGCCTGGAACATCCGCCTTGAGAAGCGCGACGGGAGCGGCGATGCGGAAACCGAAATCAGGGAGGAGGTGGAGAACAGCCGGAAATATCCGCTGTGGCTCGCCGCCGCCTTCGTCATCGGCGGCGCCGCCGCCCTCGTTCTCGGCGGCAAATTCATCGTTGACGGCGCAGTCGGGCTCGGGCGCATGGCGCATCTTTCCGAAGCCGTGATCGGACTCACTATCGTCGCGGTCGGAACCAGTCTGCCCGAACTGGCGACCAGCCTGGTCGCCGCCGCACGCGGCGAGCAGGACATCGCGGTCGGCAACGTAGTCGGCTCCAACCTGTTCAACATGCTCGGAATCATGGGAATCGCGCCGATGATCCGGCCGGTTTCGGCCGCCGGCATCACTCCGGTCGACTGGGGGATGCTGCTGGTATCGACGCTGCTGCTCGTGCCGTTCATGCACACCGGGCGGAAGGTCGTGCGCCGGGAAGGCGCCGTGCTGCTGGCGCTTTACTGCGCATACATCGCATTTCTGGCGGTCAACGCTTGACTTTGTCCTGGCCGGTGCTATCTTAAGTTCAACTTCAAAAAAGGAGGGTTACCATTATGAGCAAAAGTCAGGACGCAAAGAAGGAAACCAAGAAGGCCCCCACCAAGACCCTGAAGGAGAAGCGCGCCGAAAAACGCGCCAAGCGCGGATGATTGCGCTCCCGGCCATTCCGTAATTTCACGCATGCCGACACTCAGTCCGGCATGCGTTTTTTCCAGCCGGATCACGATACCGTTTTCTCTCCGATCCGCATCATTGCAATTAAAATCAATACCGGCAGCAGGAAAGTCAGGTCGATTTTTTCTCCCCGTGTTTCAATCACCGCAAGCAGGAAATCCCAAGAGGAACAGACCGCTCACCACACGTTCAACCCAAGAAACAGATATCTCCCGATACGCGGGCGACAAAAGCAAAGAATCCCGTTTAAAATAAGAAACAGGAAAAGAGAAACAGCGGAAACGATGGATAATAGTGACGGCGCCCCGGCAATGTCCAATCCGAACAGCTTCACATCCAACGTATCCGTAATGCTTGCCGCAGCAAGCACAAAAAGGATGGCGACGGCGTTGACCCAGAGGATGGTCGGCAACGTTTCTTTCATCTTCGGAACTCCCTGACTTGCCCCCTTCAATCGCAGCGATTTGCCTGATGAGACGCCGCAGCCTCGGGAGTTCTTAGCGAAATGCTGTTGATATTTCGCTAAAAGCTCAAACAGTCGCGACGTGTTGCACTCCGTCTTCATAGTGTCGATATGCCGCCCGGCGCGAATTATTAGAATCTCGTTAATTTTCCATTCCGATCTGGAAAAGAACCGGCGCGGATGTATGTTGTATTAAATTTAAATTCGATCGTATACATCAGGGAAATTCATGAGTGAAAAAAACAGTCGTTCCGCCATCCGTTACCGCGGCCTGACCGCCGCCGAAGTGGAAAACAGCCGCCGCCTGCACGGCGAAAACCTGCTGGCTCCCCCCGAACGGGAACCGTGGTACAAACAGTTCCTCGCCAAATTCGACGACCCGGTGATCCGGATTCTGATCATCGCCGCCCTGATCTCGACGGCGACCGGCGGCCTGGTCGAAGGAGCCGGCATCGTCATCGCGGTGCTGCTGGCGACCGGCTTGTCCTTCCTGAACGAATTCCGCGCCGAAAAGGAGTTCGACATTCTGAACAAGGTCAGCGACGATACGCCGGTCAAGGTGATCCGCGACGGTGAATTCCGCCAGATTCCGAAACGCGAGCTCGTCGTCGGGGACATCCTGTTCCTCGAAAACGGCGAAGAGGCTCCCGCCGACGGCAAGGTGCTCGAGGCGGTCAATCTGCAGATCGACCAGTCGAAGCTGACCGGGGAATCCGATCCGGCCGTCAAAATCAGCGAGGCGGACGCCGCCGCGCAAGCTCCCGGAGAGGAGACTTATCCGCCGTTTCTCGTCCTGCGCGGCACCGCCGCCGTCGAAGGATACGGCTATCTCGAAATCACCGCCGTCGGCGCCGGCACCGAAATCGGCAGAACCGCCGTCGCCGCGAGCGAAAAAAGCGATACGGAAACCCCTCTGAACCGTCAGCTCGGCCAGCTCGGCAAACTCATCGGGCTGGTCGGTTTCATGATCGCGGCGATCACGTTCTCGGCGCTCGTTTTCGGCGGCATCGTCTCCGGCTCGCTGGTGCAGAGCGCCGCACAGTGGACCGTTTCCGGGCTGCTCCTCGTCGCGATCCTCGTCGCGCTGATTCAGGTCTGGCTGCCGATCGTCTGCGACGGCATCGGGCTCATCAGGGGGCGCTCCCCCCTTCCCGCCGGCCTGCAGAACAAAGGATTCAGAAGCTGGCTCGTCTTCCTGCTCGCCGGAATCGCGATCGCCGGGGCGGGACTCGGAATCATGGCGCTCGCCGGAACGCTCCCGGAGGCGGT
This sequence comes from Victivallis lenta, assembly GCF_009695545.1. Classification (NCBI taxonomy): domain Bacteria; kingdom Pseudomonadati; phylum Lentisphaerota; class Lentisphaeria; order Victivallales; family Victivallaceae; genus Victivallis; species Victivallis lenta. Next base: position 63,676 of record NZ_VUNS01000023.1, read on the forward strand.
GCGCGAGTGGATCGCGCCGGAGGCGCTGCCGAAGTTCGTGACCTTTTTCATGATCGCCGTCACGCTGATCGTCGTCGCGGTCCCGGAAGGGCTCGCCATGAGCGTGACGCTGAGCCTCGCCTACTCGATGCGCAAGATGACCGCCGCCAACAACCTCGTCCGCAAGATGCACGCGTGCGAAACCATCGGCGCGGCGACCGTGATCTGCACCGACAAGACCGGCACGCTGACCATGAACCGGATGCACGTGCAGGAGGCGGCTTTCCCGCGGCTCGCGCGGCCGGAAGCGCTCGCCTTCCTCGCCGTCAATATCGCAGGGAACTCGACCGCGAACCTTTCGCGGGTCGATCCGGCCGATCCGCAGCCCATCGGGAATCCGACCGAAGGTGCGCTGCTTCTCTGGCTCGATTCGCAGGGAATCGACTACGAATCCGCCCGCGCCTCGTTCGCCATCGACTATCAGTGGACCTTCACGACCGAACGCAAATTCATGGCGACACGCGGAAGCACGCCGGACGGCGTCCGGCTGCTGCTGGCCAAGGGGGCGCCCGAAATCCTGCTCAATCTCTGCGCAAACTATGAAACCGCCGAAGGAACCGCTCCGCTCACGGACGCCGTGAAACGCGAACAGCTGGCCGCGCTGAAGGAGTGGCAGTCGCGCGGAATGCGCACGCTCGGCTTTGCATTCCGCGAAAATCCCGGCGGCAGCGACGAACTCGCCGAGGAAGCGAAAGAACTGACCTGGCTCGGATTCACCGCGATCGCCGACCCGGTCCGTCCGGACGTGCCGGAGGCGATCGGCAGCTGCTATCGCGCCGGAATTCAGGTCAAGATGGTCACCGGCGACAATCCCGAAACCGCCAAGGAGATCGGCCGTCAGATCCGCCTCTGGAGTGACGGTGAACCTGAGCCCGGCGCCATCATGACCGGCGCCGAATTCGACAGCCTCACCGACGAACAGGCGGTCGAAGCCGCGCCGAAGCTGAAAATCATGGCGAGGGCGAGGCCGAACGACAAGCTCAAGCTCGTCCGCGCCCTGAAGGCCTCCGGGCAGGTGGTTGCGGTCACCGGCGACGGCACGAACGACGCCCCTGCCCTGAACTATGCCGACGTCGGCATCGCGATGGGCAAGACCGGCACGTCGGTCGCCAAGGAGGCCGCCGACATCATCCTGCTCGACGACTCGTTCGGCAGCATCGTGAACGCGGTCATGTGGGGGAGATCGCTCTACCGCAACATCCAGCGGTTCATATTGTTCCAGCTGACGGTCAACGTGGTGGCGCTGACCATTGCGATGGTCGGGCCGTTTATCGGCGTCGATCTTCCGCTCACGGTGATCCAGATGCTGTGGGTGAATCTGATCATGGATACATTCGCGGCACTCGCGCTTGCGACGGAGCCGCCCGATCCGAAAGTCATGAACCGGCCGCCGCGCAAAAACAGCGCTTTCATCGTGACGCCGGCCATGTGGCGCGGCATCTTCGGCGGGGCGGCCGTTTTCCTCGCGGCGCTGATCGGGCTGCTGCTCCATATCAAACACCTCGGGCTGGAGGAAAATTCGACGGCAGGCAATCACTGGCTCACGGTCTTCTTCTGCGTCTTTGTCATGCTGCAGTTCTGGAATCTCTTCAACGCGAAATGCTTCGGAACGGGGGAATCGGTCTTCCGGCACCTGGCGGACAATCGCTCGTTCACGCTGATCACGGCAGGAATCCTTATCGGGCAGATCGTCATGGTGCAGTTCGGCGGCCGTGTATTCCGGACCACGCCGCTCGGCATCGTCGAATGGGTGACGATCATCGCGGCCACCAGCCTGATCGTCTGGGGAGGCGAACTCTTCCGCCTGCTCCGCCGCAGGCAGAGGTGAACGCAGGACAGGCGGCGCGCCCCTCCGGGGACGCCGCCCGCAGGCCCGGCACGCGGACGCTCATGCAGATGTGACCTGCCGCTATCGGAGCAGTTCGGAGATCGACCGCGCGGCGGCCGTCACCTGCGCGGCAATGCACTCCTGCCCGTCCCGCAGATACAGCTCGGAGCCGGAGACGCTGACCGCACCCGCCACCCCGCCGAGTGAATCGAAAACGGGCGCCGCCACGCAGAAAACCCCCGGTTCGTGTTCGCAGTCATCCACCGCATAGCCGCGGCAGCGGATTCCGGCAAGCTCCGTCTCAAGCTCTTCCCGGCCGGTAATCGTCTTCGGCGTGCAGGCGGTGAACACAATCTCAGCCAGCAGCCTCCCGCGTTCCGCCTCGGGCAGAAACGCGAGGATCGCCTTGCCGACCCCGGTGCAGTAAAGCGGACCGGTATTGCCGATCATCGACCCCATGCGGACCGGCCGGCTCCCTTCCACCTTGTCGATATAAACCACGCTCCCGCCGCGCCGCTCGGCCAGGTGAACCGTCTCACAGGTCGCTTCCGACAGCGCGGCCAGCAGCGGATGCGCAAGGCGCGACAGCGGGTTCTGCCGCATGGCCGCATTGCCGAGCCGGATCAGAGCGCCGCCGAGCGTGTATACCCCGTCGGCGTTGCGCAGAAAACCGCGTTCAGCCAGAAACTTCAACTGCCGGAACACCGTGCTGACCGGCAGCCCGAGCGTTTCGGCGATCTCTTTTCCCCGCAGCCCGTTCCGGCTCCGGCCCACCAGCTCGAGCAGCTCGAGCCCCTTGCCTATCGTTTTTTCACCGTCTTTTGCCATATCTTTACTTTACTGCTTTTTTTCCGTTTTTCAATTTGCATCCGGTGAGATTGCCGCTTATATTAAAATATAATGAGAATATATTCTCATATAATAAGAATAACTAACAGAGGATGTCACCATGCGGGAAACATGTATCGCGGGATTCGGGGAAGTCATGCTGCGGCTCTGTCCGCCGGGGAGGAAACGGTTCATGCAGAGCCTGCCGGGAACGCTGGACGCGACCTACGGCGGCGGAGAAGCGAACGTCTGCGCGTCTCTGGCCATGCTCGGGACGCCGTCGCGCTACCTGACCGCGCTGCCGCCGAATCCGGTCGCACAGGCATTTGCGGCCGAACTGCGCGGCCTCGGAGTCGACGTCGGCCGCATCACCTGGAATCCGAAGGGGCGCATGGGAGTCTACTATGCCGAGCACGGCGCGGCACAGCGCGGTTCGAACGTGGTCTACGACCGCGAAGGCTCCACGATTTCTCTGCTCGGGCCGGAGGACTACGACTTCGCCGCGATGCTTGACGGCGTCGGGCATCTCCACATCACCGGCATTACTCCGTCGCTCAGCGAAAACGCCTTCGCATCGACGCTCGCGCTGGTCGAAGCCGCGTCGGAACGCGGCATCGTGATCTCCTGCGATCTGAACTTCCGCAAAAAGCTCTGGAAATGGCGTCCCGGGACCGCCCCCCGCGAGCTGGCCGCCGAGTGCATGGGCAGGATCGTTCCCTTCGTCGACTGGATCATCTGCAACGAGGAGGATGCCTCCGACGTCTTCGGCATCCGGGCCGACGCCACCGAGATCGAGGCCGGCAAGCTCAACATCGGCGGCTACCGCGATGTGGCGAAACTGCTGCTCGAACGTTTCCCGAAAGCGTCCAGGGTCGCCGTCACGCTGCGCGAAAGCATCTCGGCCGACCATAACAACTGGGGAGCAATGCTGTACGACCGCGCTGCGGACCGTGCCTTTTTCGCACCGCTCGACCCGGACGGCAATTATGCGCCGTATGAAATCCGCAACATCGTCGACCGTTTCGGCGGCGGCGACTCCTTCGGGGCCGGACTCATTCACGCGCTTTACAGCGAAGAGTACGCCGAGCCGCAGCAGGCGATCCGGTTCGCGGCGGCGGCCAGCTGCCTCAAACACACGATTTCCGGCGATTACAACTATACGACCCATGCCGAGGCGGCCGCGCTCATGAACGGCTCCGGTTCGGGCCGGGTGGCGAGGTGAGAAAATGACCTTTCAACAGCAATGCGAACGCTGTCCCGTCGTCGCGATCCTGCGCGGCATCACGCCGGACGAAATTACGGATGTCTGCGAAACGCTCCGGGAAGCCGGAATCCGGCTCCTCGAAGTGCCGCTGAACTCGCCGGACGCCCTCGAGAGCATCCGGCGCGCCGCGCGGGAATACCACGCCGGAACGGAACTGCTGATCGGCGCCGGAACCGTCCTCACCCCGGCAGCGGTCCGCGAAGTGGCAGAGGCGGGAGGGCGCTTCATCATCTCGCCGGATACGAATCCCGAAGTCATCCGCGAAACGAAACGCCTCGGGCTTGTCTCCATGCCGGGCTTCTTCACCGCGACCGAGGCGTTCGCCGCCCTGCGGGCCGGAGCCGACTGCCTGAAACTCTTTCCGGCCGGCGCTCTCGGTCCCGGCTATGTGAAGGACCTGAAGGCGGTGATCAAGGCGCCGATCATGGCGGTCGGCGGCGTCGATACGGCCAATGCGGCGGACTTCCTGAAAGTCTGCGCCGGAATCGGCGTCGGCTCGGCACTCTACAAGCCCGGCAAACCGCTCTCCGCCATCGCGGAAGACGCCCGGCGCTTTACCGCTTCCGCCCGGTAATGCAGGAGCCGGAACCCCAAGGGGCTTTTGCCGTTCCGGCTCTTTTTCGCTCCGGCCGATTTGACAGAAGCCGGAGCATGCACTATACTAACACGAAAGCGGGGAAAACGCGGGAGGAGACGGGTCGAATCAAAATCAAAGGACAATCCCGTGAAAAAGAAAAGCAGGAAACCGGAGGATGCCGCCCGCTCTGCAATGCCCTTTCCGATCCGGGCAGTTTTTCGCCGCCCCAGAATCATATTCCGTCTCTCCCTCACTCTCAGTATTTCCGCAGCGGCAGCGGCAGGCATTTATTTCTGCACGCCCGGGCCGGACCGGCCCCATAACGTTCCGCAACAGGCTGTTGCAATCGGAAACAACCACCGGGTGAATCAGAACGGGACCTACTTCGAATTCCGCCGGGAACCGCAATCTCCCGCCCCCTCCCCCGTTTCGGAACCTCCTCCCGCCGGCTTTCCGAATTTGCGAAACCTTCTGCCGAAGAACGACCGGCTCGCACTGGCGGCCGGACACGGCAACCGGGTGAATCAAGGCGGAATATATATCGAATATCATGCGGAGACTCCGCTATTCCGGCCCGTTTCCGCCTCCCTGATCGAAATTCAGCAAAACGGAGTTGTCAGGGAAACATTCGAGGCATGGAAACTGCTCCGCGACCGGAGCGCCGCCCAACCGGAAGAGGAGGTCTGCAGCTATGAACAGGCCGTTGCCGATCTGCAGCAACTGGCCGGCTTCTTATGCGACAGGCCGGAAATCGGAGATTACGAATTCAACCGACTGTTCACCTGGTTTGTCCAGCATCGCGCAAGCCGGAGTCACTGGCCGGTCAGCCGGCTCGCAAGCCTGCTGGAGGAGCGGGTGAAGAACGAACGGGCCGCCCCGGACTGGGAAGAGCGCCTGACCGGCTTTCTCTGCTCGATCCGCTCCGACCGCAGGGTGGCCGGACTCGTTTTCGACACGCTGACCCGGGAACAGCTCTCCGGCAGACGAACCATGCTGACCGGCAGACTAACCCGGCAGATCGTCCGCCGGGAGCTCTATCGTCTGATGGAACAAGCCGGGGTAATTCCTCACAAAAGCAACAAAATGTCCGGCGTCGTGGAGATTTTGGTCGTAGGCGACCACGGCTCCCCGGCCTGGCGTTTCGGCAATTACGGCCGAAAGATCGAAACGGCAGTCGAGTTGCGCGAAAAAAGCGGCACCCCCCGCATTGTCAGGGAGGCCGATTTCTTCCGTGTTCTGGATGAACTCATCAGGGAGCGGTGACACTCCTCCCTTCCACTTTTCATGCTGCGAAAAGACGCAGAAGCCGGACTATGATGAAAGAAGATGCGCACAACTCTCCGCAAACCGATGCCGAAACGAAAAATATCCATATTTCCGGCAGAAAAACGGCGGCGCGTCCGATGCCGGAGTTGCATCCGGAGCCGGACGATGCTATACTGATTCGGACGCCAGACAACCGGAGGCTATCGACAATATTTTTGATTTCAGGAACAACACCTTTCTGCTCGCCTCCGGAGAAATTCCGGCGGCAAAGGGAGAATACCGCGCTTTCCGCCTTTTCTGACCTGAAAAGATTTACCGGCAGTACTCGTAATCGATATATTCACCGGCGAACCCGTCGGCCGGCCGGCGCCGGACCTGCCGGAATCCCACCCGTTCATACATTCTCCGGGCCGGAACCATCAGTTCGTTCGTGGTCACGACGATTCTGTCGACGCCATACCGGGAAATCCGGTCGACGGTCTCTTGAAGCTGCCTGACGCCGTATCCCTGCCCCTTATAAGCCGAGGCAATGCAGTTATGCCCGATTATCGCATATTCCGGCTGTTGCCTCGGGTCCCACGAAGCAAACCCGACGGCCCTGCCGTCGAGAGTCGTGACAAATCCGTACCGGTCGGCAATCTCCGGGCGGTCGCAGAAGAAGCTGTCGAACTCCCTCCAGTCGCCTCCCCAGTGCCGTGCGCACCGGCAATCGAATGAATACGCGTCGGACAGCAGGGCAAACAGCGTTCCCCTCGGAAAATCGCTGATTTTTCTGAATTCAGGAACCATAAAACCTCATCTTTCCCGGCAGCCGCAGAACCACCGTCCTCAACCGCCCACGTATCTAAATCATACTTGAATATCGGGATTTGAAAAACTCGAAAAAGATCATTTTCGACGAAATGCACCGGCTTATCGATGAAATCGCCAACCTTTCCCGGCTCCTTGCCGAGAATCCAAATAATTTTGAAATCCAGCGGCAACTCCTGATTGCCAACATCGACCGGATCCGGTGTGAAGAAAAAAACGTATTCAAAATTGAGTATCGATGGAGTTCGGGACTTCGTCAAGTCTGGCAACCCCGCCAGGATTCGAACCTGGGCTAACTGGACCAAAACCAGTTGTGCTACCGTTACACCACGGGGTTGTTTATTCGGCATTTTTACAAAATAGTCCATTTTTCTGAAAAATCCAGATAAAAAGATGACTTTTTATTACGTTTTTTTGGAAATACGGTGTATATTTCCCCAATGCATCCATATTCAGAATCCATGACGCAAGGACAGACATGAGCGAAAAGAAAACAGCCAAACGTTCGATCAGAGAGCATCTGCGAATCTACATCACCGGCCTCATCATGGGCGGAGCCGACATCGTTCCCGGCGTCTCCGGCGGAACCATGGCCTTCATTCTCGGCATCTACGAGGAACTGATCGAATCGATCAAACGCTTCACTTCCGCCGAGGCCATCGGCATGGCAGCCACTTTTCAGATCCGGAAAATGTTCAAAACCCTGCCGTGGCCGTTCCTGCTGGTTCTCGGGCTCGGTATCCTCACCGCCATCGCGGTCCTTTCCACGCCGATTCACTGGATGCTCAAGAACCAGCCCGTGCTGATCTGGGCCTTCTTTTTCGGGCTGGTCGTCGCGTCCATCTTCGCCGTATTCAACCGGGTGCGCAAATGGACTCCGTTCTGCGTCGCCGCACTGATCGCCGGGGGAGCTGCCGGCTGGATCGTCGTCGGGCTGCCGCTGCTCCGGAATCCGCCCGACAGCTATATCTACCTCGTGCTCTGCGGAGCGATCGCCATCTGCGCGATGATCCTGCCCGGCATTTCCGGTTCGTTCATCCTGCTGCTGATGGGCAAGTACGATTATGTGCTGAACGCGGTCAACGAACTCAAGGCCGGCACCAATTTCGGGCAGAACCTGCTGATTCTCGCCCTCTTCGTCGTCGGCATCGTCCTCGGGATCAGTTCGTTCGTCCGGCTTCTGAGCTGGCTGTTCCGGAAGTTCCACGATCTCACGGTCGCCGTCCTCATCGGCTTCATGGCCGGGTCGCTGCGCAAGGTCTGGCCGTGGAAAGCCGGCGGCAGCGACGATGCGGCCAATGTGCTGCCGACTTCGTTCGGCTCGGAATTCTGGTCCGCGGTCGGTCTCGCCGCGGCCGGATTCATCATTGTATTTGCCCTCGAAACCGTCGCCCGGCAGATGGAAAAGAAGTCGGCGGCCAAAAACAGGGAAGCATAAATGCATCCGATTCTTCTGTCATTCGGCAGCTTTTCGATCCGCAGCTACGGGGCGATGGCCGCACTCGGTTTCGTCCTCGGCTGCTGGCTGGTCAATGTGAACAGAAAATACGCCCGGATGAGTTCGGATCAGGCATCCACCTCGCTCTTTGTCGCCATGATCGCCGGAATCATCGGCGCGCGCATTTTCTATGTCGTGCAGTATTTCAAGCAGTACCGCGACAACTTCTGGGGCATCTTCCGGGTGGATCAGGGCGGACTCGTTTTCTACGGCGGCTTCCTGCTGGCGCTGGCCGCGCTCTGGCTCTACTGCCGCCGCAGCAAGCTCGACATCGTCCGTGTGCTGGACGTGTACGCGCCGGCCATGGCCATCGCCCACGCCTGCGGGCGGATCGGCTGCTTCCTGAACGGCTGCTGCTGGGGAAAGCCGACCGATCTCTTCTGGGGAGTCTCCTATCCGGAAGGCAGCAATCCCGCGCTCTGCTATCCCGGTGAAAGTCTGCACCCGGTCCAGCTTTATGAGGCGGGGGAGCAATTTCTGCTCTTTTTCCTCTATTTTTACCTGGTGCGTCATACGAAGCGCGGCATCACGATGGCCAGTTATCTGACGCTCTACGGCATCTTCCGTTTCCTGAATGAACTGCTGCGCGGCGACAATCCGAAGGTGCTGGCCGATTTTTTCACGCCCGCCCAGGTGATCGGGCTGCTGATCATTCCGGCCGGCCTCGGTCTCTTCATCTATTTTCAACGCCATGAATCAAAAGATACTGAGCTTTCGCATTGACGCCGGGGATGCCGGGACCCGCCTGGACCGCTGCCTGTCGCGGCTGATTCCGGGTTCATCGCGCACCTACCTGCAGAAGCTGATCGCCGGCGGACTGGTCACGTCCGGCGACGCGGCGCTGACGATTCCGCGCTACCCGGTGCGGGCCGGCATGGAAATCCGTGTAGCGCTGCCGGAGCCGGAAAACTCGGAACCGGCTCCGGAACCATTTGATTTCCCGATCCTCTACGAGGATGAGGCGATGCTGGTCATCTCAAAACCGGCCGGCGTCGTTGTGCATCCGGCTGTCGGCAACCCGACCGGCACGGTGGTCAACGCGCTGCTCGGCCGTTATCCGAATCTGGCCGAGACGCTGGCCTGCGGTTCGAGCCGCCCCGGGATTGTCCACCGGCTCGACAAAGACACTTCCGGCTGTCTGGTCATCGCCAAAACGCCCGATGCCCAGTACAAGCTCTGCACGGCTTTCGCGGGCCGGGAAACGTCGAAAACCTACCTTGCCATCGTCCGCGGCATTCCGCACCGGCCCGAGGCGGAAATCAGCGGACTCATCGGCCGGCATCCGGTCAACCGCCAGAAAATGGCGGTCGTCGAACGCAACGGCAAGTTCGCCCTCACCCGTTACCGGCTGGAAAAAAGCGGCTGCATCAACGGCTGCCCGGTCAGTCTCATGAAAGTCCGCATCCTGACCGGCCGCACCCATCAGATCCGGGTCCACCTGGCCTCGGTCGGAATACCGGTGCTCGGGGATGCGACCTACGGCGGGGTGCTCTCCGCACTTCCCGAAATCGAGCGCCAGATGCTGCACGCCTGGAAACTGCAGCTGCCGCATCCCGTAACCGGGGAGAAGATCGAATTCTGCGCTCCGCTTCCGGATGACTTTCAGACAACACTTAACCGATTTTAATTTTTTTCCCGTTCCCGTCTTGAAAAGCTTTGCCGTCATGCTATTTTATCTGTATGTTTCCGGTCAACAGATTACAGTTTTATAAAAATGCGGGAAGGGAATGCAGTGCCAAAAAACGGTAAAATCATATTTTTTCCGGCATTGCGGCCTTACTTGAATTTCTTTTTTTCCATGTGTATTCCGATAATCAATGAAAAAATTAACAAATCGGGTATTTTTTCGTTTGGAATCAAGGAAAAGCATTGTATATTATGGTTGTTGGGGAATTTAAAATCAGGCTCGTCTTCTTTATTTCCGCCTTATTGTTTTCTTTTTGTTTCCATCAATTCCGTATTGTTGAACGATATGCACCTGCCGGCGGAAATCGGGCAGTCTTCCTGAAAGCCTGTTTATAAAATACGAAACGCTCAGTGAGGATACTTATGGCAATAACACCTTTGAAAACGAAATTCGGAAAACTGATTCGCGACTATCTGCGCAATGCGGAGATTCGCCAGAATGATCTCGCCGCCAGACTGAAGGTTTCCGGTTCGGCGGTGTCCCAGATGCTGCACGGGAAAATCGTGCCGAACCAGCAGCAGCTGGCCACGATCTGCGAACTGCTGATGCTGGACCGGGCGCAGGCGTTCGAACTGCAGTCCATGCTTTCCGGCATCCGTACCGGGGCGGAAAACATGCGTTCCCCCTTCAACCAGACCATGTTCGCCCTGCGCTGCCAGCGCGGGCTGACCCATCAGCAGCTGGCCAACCTTTCCGGCATCCCGGCTTCCCATCTGATGGTGTTCGAGAACTGCTTTGAAGCGGTTCCGACCCTCGATGAAGCCAGCAAGCTCGCCCCGATCCTCGGCTGCACCCCGGCTTCTCTGCTTCAGAGCGCCGGCGTCGGCGGCCTCTCGCGAAGCGTCATCGACCAGCTCAAAAAAGAGGGCGGCTACCTGGAGGAGGATGTGGTCAGCGAGCCGGACGGGCCGTACAAATTCAGCACGGAGCGGCAGGCGCCGCTGCTTGACCTGATCGATCTGGAGGATTTCGACGGAAAGTCGATCGATGATTTCGCCCGGCGCCGCGCCACGAAGGTGCTGGATCTCAGCAGCGGCGACCTGCCGGAAAACGTGATCGCAATCAGCGCTTCGGGGCGCGATCTCGCCATCGGCATTCCCGGCACGGTGCTGCTGCTGGTTTCGTCCGAGCGGCCCTCCAATTACCGGGATCTGGACCTGTGCCGGACCAATGAAGAGCGGTTCCTGCTGCAGGAGAGCCGGCGGAACGGCGTGAAGGAGTTCCGGCTGGCCGGAACCCGCAAGCCGAACACCAGCGGTGTCCGCTGGAAGCTGCCGGTTCTGGAAATCATCATCCGGCCGACGAAGCCGGAACCGAAAGAGAAATAATGTCTCCGTTCCGACTGCCTGCGGCAGTCATGACGGATGATTCCGCGGCCGCTTTCCTCCGCCGGTTATGGTGCGTTATGGGGTTTCGCACGATAACCGGCAAAATGGAAGCGGAAAAGGAGCAGACAAATGCCGGTATCGGCGCCCGGCCGGATTTGCCGGGGCAACATAACGGGGACGGCCGCCGTGCGGCCGATGCCTCCTCTCCACACAGGGGCGGAGGTATCGGTGCGTTTTGCATATGATTCGAAAGTAAGGTAGTCTGTAAGAGTGAACGTCTGGTTTTACATCATTGTCATGGCCGTGATTCAGGGAATCGCGGAGTTCCTGCCGATCAGTTCGTCTGGTCATCTTGCGCTGCTCGGCGCCCTATTCGGATTCGACGGGGAGAAAAGCCAGGCGCTGGGCATTGTCCTCCACGCCGGCTCCCTGCTCGCAATCGTGATTTTTTACTGGAAGACCCTGCTCGGGTTTCTGAAGCCGGAGCAATGGCGGCTCGCCGCCATGCTGATCCTCGGAACGATTCCGGCGGGTGTTCTCGGCATGGCTCTCGAGCTCTCCGGCTTCGCCAAGGATCTCTTCGACAACCTGATGGTGATCGGTTTCGCATTTCTCATCACCGCCACGCTGCTCCGGCTGTCGGAAAAACCGAAGCTCATCATCCGTCCGTCCGGCCAGGAAGACGCGGAGCCGACGCCGCTCGACAAAATCTCCGTCCGCCAGGCGCTCGCGATCGGTATCGGACAGATGTTCGCGATTCTGCCCGGATTGTCCCGCTCCGGCACCACCATCACGGTCGGCATTCTGACCGGAGTGAACCGGGAGGCGGCCGGGACCTTCTCCTTTCTGCTGGCGATCCCGGTCATCGCGGGCGCGGCGCTCGTCCACGCATATAAAATGTTCAAGCACCCGCCGGAAGCCGGAGACATCACTTATCTGCAGATGGCGGTCGGCCTCGTCGTTTCGGCGGCGGTCAGTTTCTGGGCCCTGTCGTTCCTTACCAGGCTCATCAAACGCGGCAAACTCGCCTGCTTCGCCTGGTATTTGTATATCCTCGGCGCCGGAGTGATTCTCTGGCAGCTGACCGTCATGATCAGAAAGGCTAACGGATTATGAGTAAACTTTTATTGATCGGCGCCGGTAAAATGGCGACCGCCATCGCCGGAGGGCTGGTCAAGTCCGGCCTGTTCGCTCCCGCCGAGCTTCTGGCCTACGATGTAAATCCGGTCGCGGCGGCGGACTTCACCAAAGCGACCGGCGTGGAGTGCGCAATCACCGGCTGTTTCGAACTGGCGGCGGCGGCGGACCGGGTACTGCTGGCGATCAAACCGCAGACTCTGGCGAAAGCCCTCACCGGACTCACGGAGGCGCTGGCCGGAAAAACCGTCCTCTCCATCGTCGCCGGCGTGCCGCTGCAGCGTCTTTCGGAACTGACCGGCAGCCGCAAGGTGATCCGCGTCATGCCGAATACCCCGGCGCAGATCGAGCGCGGCGCATCCGCCATTGCGGCGGCGCCGGATGTCGATGAAGCGGAGCTGAAACTGGCGGAGAAGATCTTCGGCGCCGTCGGCATCGTCATGCTGGTCGACGAACACAATCTCGACGCGGTCACCGCGCTCTCGGGCAGCGGCCCCGCCTACGTTTTCGAATTCATTCAGGCGCTGGCCGACGGCGGCGTCGCCTCGGGACTCCCGCGGGCGGCGGCGACGGAGCTCGCAGTCCAGACCGTGATCGGAGCGGCCGAGATGGTCCGGGCGACCGGTTTGCACCCGACCGCCCTCAAGGACCAGGTGACCAGCCCGGGCGGCACGACAATCCGGGCGCTCGAAGTGCTGGAAGACCGCGCCTTCGCCGGTACGGTCATCCAGGCAGTGCGCGCCGCCTGCGCGCGCTCGGAAGAACTTGGACGCAGTTGAGGAGAAAACCATGGACGCTTCAACCGGATGCCTTTCCGTCGTGATGCCCGCCTACAACGAAGAGCAGACCATCGATGAAATCATCCACCGGGTGCTGGCGCGTACCGAAGTCGGCGAACTCCTGATCATCAACGATGCTTCGACCGACAAAACCTGGGAAAATCTGCAGAAATTCGCAGATAACCCGCGAATCCGCCTGTTCAACCAGGAGGTCAATCAAGGCAAAGGCGCGGCGCTGATCCGCGGCTTCCGGGAGGCGGCCCGACCGTTCGTCATCGTTCAGGACGCGGATTTCGAGTACACGCCGGAGGATTATCCGGCGGTGCTGGCCCCGCTGCTGGCCGGCAAGGCGGATGCAGTCTACGGATCGCGTTTCATGGGAACCCCCGGGCAGGTCCGCTTTTTCCGGCACGAAATGGGCAATAAATTCCTGACCTTTCTGTCGAACTGGTTCTCGGATATCCATCTCTCGGACATGGAGACCTGCTACAAAGCGTTCCGGCGCGAGGTCATCCAGAATCTGAAGCTCGAATCCTGCCGGTTCGGCATCGAAGTGGAACTGACCGCGAAGCTCGCCCGGTCGCGGCGGCTGCGTATCTGGGAGGTGCCGATCTCCTACAATCCGCGCCGTTTCGACGAAGGCAAGAAAATCGGCTGGAAGGATGGCGTGGCGGCGCTCTGCCACATCGTGCGGTTCAACCTGTTCAGCAGCGACGAGGCCAGTTTCGTCCGCCCGTGGGACGAAGTGCTCGGAAACAACCGATAAGGTGAGACACGTGAAGCGGGAAGAGGAGCTGCTGCAGAAAATCGCCCGCCTCGAGCAGCAGCTGTCAGAAGAAAGGGAGCGAAACACCGCTCTAGAACGAACGCTGGCCGCCGAGCGCGAGGCGGCGCTCGACCAGCGCTTCGCCATAGTCGAAAACAATTTGAAGCTGCTTGAACTCAAGGAGTCGCTGGAGAGCGAGCAGGAAAAATCCGCGAAGCTGCTGCGCAATATCCTGCCGGAACGGGTCATCGGTGAACTGCAAACCGTCGGGAGCAGCAAACCCGAGTTGTTCGAGCACGTCACGGTGCTCTTTTCCGACATCGTTGACTTCACGGGCGGAAGTGCGAGACTCGCCCCGGAAGAGGTGCTGTTCGAATTGTCCGATATTTTCACAGGTTTCGACCACATTTTTGCGAATCACGGCTGCGAGCGGATCAAAACCATCGGAGACGCCTATCTCTGCGTCTCCGGCCTGCCGGAAGCCGCTCCCGGGCATTGCGGCAACATTCTCGGGGGAGCCTGCGAAGCGATCGGATTCCTCCGGGAGCGCAACCGGAATCATCCCCATGAGTGGCGCATGCGGTTCGGCGTGCATACCGGCCGCGTCGTCGGCGGCATTGTCGGCATTGAAAAATATATCTACGACATCTTCGGCGACACGGTCAACACCGCGGCGCGAATGGAACAGTTATCGGAGCCGATGTGCATCAATGTCTCCGAAGAGGTCCGCAAAGCGGCACCGCCGAACTGCTGTTTTCTCGAGCGGCCCCCCTGTGAAGTCAAGGGAAAAGGCGTCATGCGGATGTATTTTCTCGACCAGACCCGTACTCAGTGGTAAATCACGATAGCCGCGGCGTAATCGCAGCCGGGCGCGATATTCGCACCGTGCGGCAGCCGTGCATCGAGATAGATCGTATCGCCCTTTTTCATGCGGCGCGCGTTCTCGGGGCTGCCGACCGCATAATCGAGCTCCCCTTCCAGCACGATGAAAAACTCCTGGCTGTCGTGCTGCAGCAGTTCCCGTTTTTTGTCGCACGGGCGGTATTCGATGAAAAACGGATTCATGGTCCGGTCGGTTTTTTCGAATGCCAGGGCGAAATAATGGATACCGTATTCGAGTCCCTGATTCCGGTCGATCTGCTCCCCTTCGTTCAGATGGCCGAACACATATTCGGGGCTTGCGTTTTCGCGTCGGAACAGCTCGATCATATCCACGCCGAGCGCGGCCGCCACCAGATTCAGCGCCCGCAGCGAAGCGCCGGTCCGGAAATTTTCAAGCCGTGAAATATACCCTTTGGAAAGTCCGCTCCGGGCGGCAAGCTGGTCGATGGTCAGCTGCTGCTGTTGTCTCAGCTGGCGGATTTTATGCGCGACATTGACGAGATCCATACTGTATCCTTGCGGTTTTGATCATACATCCGGTTTACAATAGTGTTTCATTCGCTGCAAGTCAAGATTCCGTGACGTAAATTCTCCAAGAAATCATCGATAAATCCACCGGCCGCACCTCGTGAATCCTCTCAGCCGCCCTTCCCTGCCACGGTCCGCATCGGAATGAACCGATACTCCAACGCGATATCGGCCGGCAGCAGAAATCCGCCCCCCGGCCCTGCTTCCGAGACACGGATCAGGCGGTTGTCACGATCACATCGCCGTTCGATGGTTCCGACAGAATGTGGCGGTGCTCGCCTCGATTTTCATTGATGATGCCCAACAATAAAAGCAGTTTGCACTCCATAAAGAGATCTTGATCCTAGAGTTTCACGGCGTCGAAATAACCAAATCCCAACGTGCGGCGCCCGGGCTTCCGTTTATGGTGTCGCGAAAATCAGCACGGAGTCGCGCAGGTTCGATCCAAATGTCCATAGGACTAAAAAAGTAAAAAATGAGTCCGATTACGGGCAAATTACGGCTTGCATTCTCTGCAATACGGGATATATTAAGAAATAACAAATCGGGATATAGCGCAGTCTGGTCTAGCGCGTTTGACTGGGGGTCAAAAGGTCGAGAGTTCAAATCTCTCTATCCCGACCATTTTTATTTCCCAGAAATCCAGAAATCATAATAGTTTTCTCATTGATTTTTTATAAATTAATATAGATATTTTCCGGTCATTTCTCGTCCTTATTATATTCCATTTTTCAAGTTTCATACAAGTGGATTTCTGAACTCAATTGGGAACCCGACTAAAGATGAGCAAGAAAATTTATTCCATGTCATTATCAGCAGAAACTCCTGGCTTTCCTGTCCGCTTCCAAGCATAAGTATACCATCTGATACCACCAATTATCCTCTACCTGCAGATATACGGACCAAGTATTGGTTGCACAGCTTAGTGTACACATTGACATTATGATCTTCAAGCATTATGTTATTTTGCTTTTTCTTTGATTTATAGACTATAGTCCCTTTCAAACGTGAATTCAGGGCAGGAGAAATATCTTTGATTTTAAGTCTAACAGTACATATCTATTCTCGCAAAATAGGGAGTATCGCAAAATAATGGCTAAAACCTTTGAGCAAGGCAATTAATTACACAAAAAATTACAGGCCTTTGGATTGTCCCTGAATTTGATCCACAAAAGGAATTTTGGGGAACACTTGAATATGATCCTGAGCACGGAGTTGGAAACCTTACATTATTTGGTTATCCTGTTCTAACCAATATGTCCATTACAAAGTACAACAGTGCTTTAGGGAAAGCTACTAATGGAAAAATCATTACGGTTTTTGACCTTAAGCTCTGCGATTGGTCATCTACAGGGTTTGACGCCAAGACAACCAGTACCCGTTTTTCTTTTTTGTGTTTTATAATGGGAAAATCTATATTTTTCAAAAAAGAGAACTTGCGATTAAAAAAACTCACTTTCCGAATTACAAATCTTGAAGAATGGGTAGGGGATCATCCATTAACAACAAATTTTTCACGTCGCTATAAGAAATCCATCGGTTCTTTTTCATTTCCACCAATTTTGCGTCTGTTTGAGGATGAATTTGTTATTATTCAGCTTTCAACCACTTTCAATCAAAAAAGCGACAGTTGCAACCTAACCGCCTCATATTATCATAACGTGGAAATCAAAGCAAAAGGCAATCGAAAGTTGCCATATTGGGGAGATTCCAATAGCTTTACCTACTACAAGAAAAGAATTCTCGATTTTTTTTGTCTCGTAACTGGCAAAAATACGGTAGTATTTCAGATTGTTGGCTTGGTGTCAAAAAAACGGATTCTGCTGGATGAGCAACAAAAGCAAGTTCGTGATCTGAAATTGGCGAAGACCCGACATCATGTTTATAATACCGTTGAAATCTTTCACCGCCGATCGATTGATCGGGCTTGGTTGACAGAACTCCATTCACGGGAAATGCTGCTTTCAAGAAATAGAATTATCATCGATATACAGAGTCTTTTTACAAAATTTTTTGAAAAATACGACTCTTTTGGGTTTGTTCTAAACGATTGGATTGGTATGCGCAATAAATCATCATTTACCAATCATGCCTTGCCGGAATTGCTTTATAATCTGGAAGGGCTACACCGAAATCTTTATCCTGAATATGATAATGAGCCCGAAGGATATACGGAACAGATCACAGCAATCAAATCGCTGCTTTCTGTTGAGCAAAATAATCTTTTGAAAAATCGCCTAAGGTATCATTTTTCGTTTCGCCAAAGATTGCACGATATCATCATTTTACGTGCTTTCGACGTTTATCCATATCTTAGTCGCAAGAATAAAGATAAAATCATTAATGATCTTCAGACGTGTCCTAACAATTAGCCAAAAAGGCGGAGCCAAACTTTGTCCGTAACAGTATATTACGGTTGCCTAACCCCAAAGGAGGGCTCCGTAATGAAAAATACCTCGATAAGTCTGTTTCGTCAAATCCTGGATCT
>NZ_VUNS01000024.1 GCF_009695545.1 Victivallis lenta
TCGCTTTTTAGGACAGCTGATTTACAACAAAGGGGGGCTACTTTTGAGAATTGGTGTGAAATAGATGAAAATGAGGGGGCGTAATCAGAAAATTACGCCATTTTGAAAATTGTTAGGACAGGTGTGAGGTAATCATAGGAATCTTATCCGCAGGTTAGGGGGGAGTTTGTAAATTCTACAGGAGTCACGTAATGGGGCTTATCTATGGCAGCTTGATTTTTGTACATTCAAATAAAGTTTCTGCTCTCGGTCAGGTTATCTCAAAAGCAAACCAGAGAGGAAATATTTACCTTTTTCAAGTCTTGCCAATTGAAAGAAACAAAGCCCATTTGCAGCCATAAAATTGTCATGGAAAAGCGATTGATAGAGATTCCCTTTATAACGACCCAAATGGCATAGTTGCCGCGTTACAAATAACGCATGTTTTTGAAAAAACGTTCGATGTTTAAAAATGCAACAGAGAACTAAAACTAAAGCCGCGGCGGAAGTGCGAAAATGATTTCGCCGTTTCCGAGGAATTCGCATTCCATCAGAGCATAAGGCAGAAAGAACGCATCTCCGCGATGCAGTTCCAGTATGCCATCGGCGGTTTTGAGCTGAAGATCTCCGGCGGTTATGACTCCAGCACGATGCATTTTTTCGCGGTTGAAGAAACGGTAACTTGTGGAACATTGCAGTTTCTGCACTTCAAAGTAACAGGCCAGCGAATAAGGAATCAGACGGGAGAGCGAAGCGTCAATTGCTTCCGGCTCCGGCGAACAGCGTTTCCGCAGTTCCGCTTCGGTTTCATTTGCAAAAATAAAACTTTTGAGCGCCTCCTCTGGATCGGCATTGCTCCAACGTTCCGACTCAGAAAGACGCTGTTTCCCGCAGAAAAATTCCGGTTGTACTACAAGGTCACTCGGTTCCATCACTTCGATGATCGTACAACCGCACCCGATGGCGTGGGGTGTACCGCCCGGTACGATGAAGCAGTCGCCCGGTTTAACCGTGAGCTTGTGGAGCATTTCTTTGCCGGTCGGAAAATCGCCGTGACGCGCTTCATCGAGGAACGTTTCCTTATCGAGTTTGTCATTGAATCCCAAGAGCAAATAGGGCGTTTCGCCATTCACCTCACGGGTGGCGACGACATACCACGCTTCGGTCTTGCCAAATTTCGAGTTGAAATAGCGCTCGGCATCCGGCACGGTCGGGTGCACCTGAATCGGCAGACGTTCCGCCGCGTCGAGAATCTTCATTAAAAGTACGGCATTCGCGCCGTGCTTGGCAAAGTGTGCTTCGCCAAGCGTGTTGACAGGATCTGCAGCAAGATATTCATGAAAAAACTGTTCGCTGCCGTCAGCGGTGATGATCTTGCTCAATCCCTGATTTTCAGCGGGATACTGCGGATTGTTCGCTTTGGAGGTTGACGCGATCCAGTCCTCGGGAAACGATCCGTCGCACTGCGTTTCTGCCCGACGCAAAGCATCAATGCCGCTACCGCCCTGATAGACACGCCACACCCGGTTCGGGGAAAATTTCACTGCATTCATTTAAAAAAATCCTTATTTATCCAAAATACTAAGATTGCATTTTATTTTGTATTATGGTATAATATAATAAGACAAAATCAAAACACAAGGAGACTTGATATGAAAAAGACAGAAATTTTTTCCGAAGGAATCGAAAAACTTCTGAAGTGGAAGTTTGCGCAGAAACGGATGACCGGCTGGTTCGAGTACCAGGAGTTGAAAATGAATATCCGCGTCAATTACACCGATCCGGATGCGCCGGAAAATCAGCCGGAAATCCTCTGCGAATGCGTTCGCCAGATGAAACTCTCGATTCCCGAAGGCAGTGTAATCGCCGGTACGCAGGATGATGCTTTCAGTCCGAGTTACGCCCTCATCAACCCAGCGTTTCAGATCGAAACTTTCGCCGGATACTGCGATCCCGTAGCAATCTACAACGACATTGAGCCGGACGCTGAATTTACGCGCGAACGGATCGAAAAAGTTCGTTCTTATTACGGTTCAAGCCGTTACACTAAAGCGCTCAGTGCGGTTTATGAGGCAACCGGTAAACTGACCGAAGAGGTCGCGTTTTTCGTCGAACCGGTGACTGGACACACGATTCCCGACTTGCGGCCGATCCTCAGAAACGGCATCGACAACGTGACCGTAGCAGAGAACGCTGCGCCGTTCCGCAAAGCGCTTGAAGCGGCAAAAGTCCTTGCCGCACGTTACGCTGAACTTGCGGAAAAACTCCAGATCGAACGCGCCAACGATGCCAATGAAGTTGCACGTTTGAAAGAGATCGCCGCTGCCTGCCGCCGTGTTCCTGCGCAGGGAGCGCGGAATCTTCACGAAGCGGTGCAGAGCGCCGCTCTCCTCTGGCAGGCGATGACGCTTGAACAGGCCCCGAATCCTTATGCGTTCTCGGTTGGCAACCTTGACCGGATTCTCGCACCGTACCTCGGCGATACGCCGCATGACGAAGCGGTCCAGTTGGTGCGTTCATTCCTCGCGTTTCTGATGGTCGGCGAGCGCTGCTGGGCAATTTCGCAGAACATTATGGTCGGCGGACGCGATGAAAAGGGCAACGATCTCACGTCCGAAATGAGTTACATCGTACTTGATGCGTTCTTTGTTTCCAACAATCCCCAGCCTGCATTGTCGGTCAAGCTTCATGCCGGAACGCCGGATGCGCTTTACCAGTCGCTTGGACGCTTCTTCTTCACGCCGGGGCACTCCACGCCGTCGCTTTTCAATGATGATATGATGTTCCGCATCCTCAAAACCAAGAAGGTCGCTCCAGCGGATATGCCAGACTACTCCATCGCCGGCTGTCAGGAGCCGCTCATCATGGGCAAAGAGAGTGCCAACACCACCAACAGTTGGCTGAACCTCGCCAAAGTACTCGAGTTGACGCTTAACGATGGCAAATCCCTGCTCTCCGGCGAAAAACTTGCGCTCGGTTATCAGGAGCTTGGATACACTTCGTTCAATGCGGTCGCCACCGATCTGGAAGCGGCGTTTTTCCGTCAGCTTGACTGGATTCTAAAGCAACTGGAACACGCCGCGAACGGTTGCACGGAAGCGATAGCCATCCAATCGGTTCCTTTCACTTCTGCTCTGATGGAAGGGTTGAAGAACGGCCGCGACATGCGCGATATCCGTCATCCAGGGGTCACCTACCATGCGAGCGGTTGTTTGATTCACGGCCTTGGAGTCGTCGCCGACTCGCTGGTGGCGGTCAAACACGGTTTGGCGGAAATGCCGGACTTCACGACAACGCTACTTTCGGCTCTGCAAAACAATTTTAAAAACAATGAGGCGTTCCGCTCTTATCTGCAAAACCTGCCCAAATACGGCAACGACGAAGCGGAACCCGATGAAGTTGCCGTACGGCTCTCCCATTTGGTCAGCGAAAAAGTTCACACATTGCGCAATCCAGCCGGAAATCCGTTTCTGCCGGACTATTCCACTCCGAGCACTCATTTACTTTACGGCTATCACGTCGGGGCGACGCCTGATGGTCGATCGGCGCGCGAAATGCTTGGTTATGGCATTGATCCTCGCCGCGAAAGCGTGCACAACGGTCGCATCGACCAGATTTTGAGTGAACGCAAGCTCGCCTTTGGCGATTTCACCGGCGGTTACGCTTCGCATCTCGGTATTTCACCTGAAGTTTTCCGCAACGGTACAACAACCGACGAAAAGATGAAAATTTTTTCAGAAAAGATCATTAAACCGCTTTTTCGTTTCGGAAATGAAGTAGAAAATGCGCCGTTCTATGTCTATTTTAATATCGATTCAAAAATGAATCTGCGCAAAGTACTGGCCGAACCGAAGAAATACGCACCCAACGGCATCTACATCATGCGCATTCACGGGACGTTTGTGAATTTTCTCGACCTTTCGCCCGCCATTCAAGAAGATATCATCGCCCGTCTAGACGCTGACGAAACAGTCGCGTAAGTTTGAGGTTGAGAATGCTTTTAACTGAAGAGATCTATCAAGCGCTGTTTCTGGCGGTGCTTACCGGCGAATTTAAACCGGGAGAGCGCTTTCTCACCGAACAGGAGGCGATGACACGTTTCGGCGCGAGCCGCATCACAATCCGTCGCGCATTTGCCCGGCTTGAAGAGAACCGTATCATTTCGCGACGCACCAAAGTCGGCGGAGTGGTCAATTCGGCCTTCGGCGCCGCCGAAGGTGCATTGCGAACGGTCGGCGCACTTGTACCGATCCGCGATCCTTTCGCCCGCGAATTTCTCCACACCTTGTGTGAGGAATCCGCAAGGCGTGATGCGATTACGACGCTCGAACCGGCGGAGTCCGGCGAGGAACAGAACCGCGCGGTGATGCGCCTTGTCCTCCACGGCGTGCGTGATCTTGTGGTGTGGGGCATCGACCGGACGCTTGACTTTGATCTCTTTCTGCGGCTCCGTATTCTCGGAGTGAATCTGGTGTTCTTCGACCGGATTCATCCGGGGACGATCGCCGATTACGTCGCATTGGATAATGCCGAAGCGCTCCGGCGGCTGACTACGCTGGCGCGAAAACGCGGCATCGAACGAATTTATTTTGCCGATCCGGGCAAACTTGATATCGACACCAGTTGCGAACGGCGCGAATTCTGTTACCGGTACTGCGTGGAAAACAAGATTGATTTTTCCGCTGAACTTCCTGCTGTGTTTCCGCCGAAAAGCGCGATCTTCGCGGTGAACGATCCGGCAGCGCTGAGTTGCGTGGGATACAATGTCCCTATATTCAGCATTGACGGCACGCCCGAAGCGGCAAAAGCTGGAATCATTTCCCTGCGTCAGCCGATGGCAGAACTGGCGAAAGCGTGTTTCCGCTCACTGCGCGAACAACGCAAGCTCGGGAATCACTGGCAGGCGCAGGAGTATCGAATTCCAGCGGAAAGATTGAAAAAATGAGAATATTCAACACGGGATACAGTACTGATTTTGATGGTCCCGGCACACGGCTGATTTACTATTTGAAAGGATGTAATTTCCGCTGTGATTGGTGTGGCGCTCCGGAGAGCATCTCCCCCGAAACTCAAATACTTCGCTATCCGGATAGAACCGCGATTGCCGGAAGCAATATAACCCCGGAAGAGATCCTTGAAAAGGTACTGGCTGCACGGGATTTCATCTCCGGCGTAACTTTCGGTGGCGGTGAACCTACACTACAATATCGGGAACTTGCCGCAACGCTGGAACTGCTCAGGAAAAACAATATTCACACAGCAATGGAAAGCAACGCTTCTACACCGGGGTTCCTGGAACTTGCCGTGATGGTCGACTGGTTGTTTTCCGATCTTAAGACGCTAGATAAAAACAAGTTCTGCAAACGTGTCAATCCAGATGTCGAATATGTGGAAATTGTGCGCGCTAATCTCTGTTTTGCTGCAGAGCATCAGTCGAATTTGGTGATTCGTATTCCGGTGATCGCTGGATTAAACGATGAGGACGGGGCGCAAAATCAGCTGCTTGATTTCTGCCGGGAACTCAGCGCGCTGCGGCGCAATGGTGTTCTGCATGTTCAACTGCTCCGTCAGCATCACCTCGGGAATGTGAAGTATCAGGCACTCGGTTTGCAATGTCGCTGTGAAAATACCGAGCCGCCACCACGGGAAAATCTGGAACGTTTTGCTGAAAAATTGAATGCAAATGGAATAAAAGTCTCTTTATTTGGTTAAAAAAATGAAACTTACTCTTGGAATCGATTTAGGAACGACCAAAGCCGCCGCCGTCATCGTTGATGAAAAACGCAATCTCCTCGCCGTTACCGGAGCCGCGCACAACGCCGCGCTTGCCACAGTCGCCGGCGGAGCAGAACAGGATGTCGCCAAGATCTTCGTGTGTGTGGAAAACATCTTGAATCAGTTGCCGGAAAATTTGCGGCGATTGATCGCCGCCGTCGGCATTACCGGACAGATGCACTCGGTTTTACTCGGTAATATTTCAACGATTTCACCGCTGGTTACGTGGCAGGATCATCGTTGCGGCGAAACGATGATCGCTGAATTTCAACAAAAGTCCGGCAGAACTCTGCGCGAAGGCTTCGGTGGTACGACGCTCGCCCGATTGGCTGAAAAGAATGCTCTCAAGAATTGGGATTTCGCGGCGACGGTCAGCGACTATCTCGCCAGCGTACTTACCGGGAACGACCGGATTTTTACTGATCCCACCCACGCGGCAAGCTGGGGACTTTATGATGCGGCATCGAGCAACTGGGATTTCAAAGCGGTCGATGCGCTCAACATCCCCCGGACACTGTTGCCGGAGATCCGTCCTTGCGGCGCGGTCATCGGCAAGGTTTGTGACGATGCGGCAAAACGGTTCGCCATTCCTGCCGGAATCCCGGTGATCAACGCAATCGGCGACAATCAGGCTTCGATTCTCGCCTCAGGTAACGATTTTTCGCGGGAAATCTACCTCACACTTGGCACAGGCGCACAGCTTTCACTGGTGATTGATGTGTTGCCGCCGGAAATGCCCGAAGAGATCGAAGCGCGTCCATTCCCGGGCAACCGGACACTGCTGGTCGCCGCGCCGCTCTGCGGCGGAGCCGCATTTGCATGGCTCGCGGATACGGTCAACACTTTCCGACGCGACCTCGGCGAGCCGGAACTCCCGAAAGGCGCATTGCTCGACAAGCTTGATGAACTCGCACTTTCCGCCCTGGAAAACGGCGAAGAGGAACTCGTGATCGCGCCGCATTTCCTCGGCGAACGCTGGAATCCGGCATTGCGCGGAAGCTGTGACGGTCTTTCTCTCGCCAACGCGACACCGGGAAAAATCGGCGCGGCACTGGCGCTCGGTATTGTCCGCAATCTGAAAGCTGGATTCGCATTTGAAGTTCTCGCGGGAAAAACGCAGATCATCGGTTCGGGCAATGCGGTCCGGCTTTTGAAGAGCATCCAGTGGGCGATCCGGCACGAATTCGGTCTGGACCTCTTACTTTCTGAAGCGCGCGAAGAGGCCGCCGTAGGCGCGGCACTTCAGGCCCAGCAATTTTAAGGAATATCTATGAAAAAGAAAGAACTTGGCTTTGTCGGCAGTGTCGAGCAACTCGCATACGTCCGCAGTAGTGTGCTTTCGGACGGGGCGGGACGCGGCAACCGGATCATCGATGTCAACACTGGAGGCGGTTTGCAGTTCACCATCCACCCCGACCGCGGTATGGATATTGTCGAATGCTCGTTTCTGGGGATCAACATGGTTTACCGTTCCGGCGGCGGCACGCGTTCCCGGCTGGAGTATCAGCCGCTGGGCACGGAGTGGCTGCGCAGTTTTCAGGGCGGGTTGCTGACCGGGTGCGGTATGCGCAATGCCGGCGTCGCTTCCGGTGAATGCGGTGTGCACGGCCGCCTTTCCAACACCGCCGCCGAAGATGTCTCCGTTTCCCGTGAATGGGAAGGAGAGCAATATGTGATCCGGATCCGCGGCGTATTGCGTGAATACCGGATGTTCGGCGAAGACCTCCGGCTGGTGCGCAACATCACCTGTATCGACCAAAGCAATATCATCACGATCGAAGATGAAGTTGAAAATCTCGCAGGACAGACGGATTATCTGCAAATGCTCTATCACTGCAACTTCGGCTATCCTCTCATCTCGCCCGCCGTGCGGCTCGAAGCACCGGAACATACGGTTGAAGCCCGGGATGCCGATGCCGCCGCCGGAATCGCCGTCTGGAATCAGATGCCCGCCCCCGTACCGGGCGCGGTCGAACAATGTTTCTATCACGATTTCAAAGACACGGCGGAAATGACGCTGAACAACAGTGAACTGAAGATCAAGGCGACAGTCCGCTGTGATACGGCGGAACTGCCGCGCATGGTGCAGTGGAAACTCTTTGACCACGGCAATTACGTCATGGGGATCGAACCGACTAACACACGCATTTCAGGCCGCGAAAATGAGATCGCAAAAAAGATCGCCCGGGCGATCGCTCCGGGCGAAAAGATCAAGTTCCGGATGCAAATAGAATTTGCCTCCACGAAGTGATTACACATCCCAGCTCAGACAGGCGCTTTCATCGGAATACCAGTGAAAGCGCTTTTCTTTGCCGTCAAAACGCCAGATTTCCGGAAGCGTATCCGCAAGCCAATTCACCGGTTCCGCCGCCACATCCTGCCGGGAGGCAACGGCAAAGAGCTGTTTCATTTCGGCAAACTCCTGCGCCGTAAGGCTTCCCGGACGGATCGAAGCGAAAAACGGCGTACTGCTGCAAGCGAGAAGTTCCGTCCATTGCCGATTTTTCTGCCACGGAATTTTTCCGGTGATACCGACGCAGTCCGCATCGACTTCAAAGAACGCCTTGTGCTGACAGAGCCGGAATGCGAGAGAATTCACTCCCATTTTGCGGGTCTTACCCCAGGCGTTGCCGCTGGTATCATCCCCGATGCGGGCAATGTGCATCAGTCCGGCGCCAAGATGTCCTATTGTGTTGCAACCGAGGATCAATGCACCGTTTGACGCGCCAAGGATCGCCTTGTAAAAATCGACGACGATCTCTGCGGAAGTTCTGGAACGGTCCGCAAAGTGCCAATTCTCTTCCGCCGCGAGCCACGGCGTCGCCTCCCAGCCCCAGCGCCCGAAAATATCGTTGGTCGAAAAATCGTGCTTGATGAGCTCATAGCCCCAGCCGGAGAGCCGCCGGATGTCCTCTTCGACCAGCGCGATCACTTCGGGCCGCGAGGGATCGAGCGCCCGGAGATTGGTGTGGTTGCGTTCCGGCAGTTTCCACATTTCCGGAATCGCCGGATCAATGTTCCACAAAGGACGCATCCAGATCCCCGGCCGGACGCCGCAACTGCGCATTTCATCTGCAAGTTTCTGCATATCAGGATATTTCTCGTTGCCGCATGTCCACGGCCCGGAGTTACCTGGTTTCTGGTGCATGATCTCCCAGCCGTCATCGATAACCATGAAAGGACGATTGGCCAGCCCCTCTGAAAGTGAAGCGATATAACGGCTGTCGGCCAGAATCTCCCCGTGCGAACTGTCGCCGTAAGCGTAATACCAGTTATTTCCGCCGTAGACAGGTGTGCGAAGCGGCAATGGATCACTGCACATGAGTTTACAGAAAGATTTGGCCGCATCAAACGGAGTTCCTTTTGGATATTCGGCTGAAACGACCACAGCAACGGCGATTTCGCGCCCCTTCAGGATCACGCCGCGTGTACCGTTGCGGAGGTCGAGAGAAAGCGTGATCCCGGCAGGATCAATGTTCCAAACCGCCATTGCGCCCGGACACACCCGTACACCGCAACCGGCGGTCACACCGGAAAAATGTGCCAGAAAATACCACGGCATGAAGCGGTGACTGTCGAACGTCCGCCATTGCAGATCGCCGTAAGCGCGTTCCCACGCGTCGCCGAGAAAGAGCGTTTCCGCAGGGAATTTATGTTCCCAACGCAACCGCACAAAGGTCACGGGTGTCGTATCAGCAGAAACCCGAATACCGATGCCGGAATTCTCCGGCTTCAATTTCACAACGATATCCTCTTTTTGCATTTCCGCAGTTCCGGCGAAACTGAACTGCGCGGATTCCGTAAAAACACAAAGGTGGTCTGGTATCTGTAATTGAAACATAATAAACTCCTGATATTGAAATTCTTAAATTGATTTTAACCCAATCGGACAGCAAGGATTCCGGCGAGAATCAGTCCGAGAATCAACAGCTGGCGCGACGAAACTCGGTCGCACAGTTTCAACGCGGAAAAAAGCCAGAAAAAAATGATCGCTCCGGAACAGCTTATCGCAAAGACCACGCCGGAACGGTGAAATTTCTCCATGATCTCCAGCGCCCCGAAAAGGATCCGGTAAGAGAGCAATGCAAGTACGCCCCAGACAATCCCGAGCCCCAGCGTCTTTCGGAGCAGTTCCGGCGCGGGACGGCCGCTTCGGATCATGCCCAAAGCGTAAAAAAGAGTGGAAACCGTCAGAAAGAGCGCCGATTTCAATGCCGCAGAGGTCTCGGAGCTTTCCACCGCCAGCAACAGCGCGATTTGTGATAGCCCGCAGGAGAATGAAGCCGCCGTCCCCAGCAGAAGCTCCCGGCCGGAAAGCAGAACACCGGAGCTTTTTTTTTCTTTGTCTTGTCTGCCGTTGGCAGAAAGGCAGATTCCGGCAACGATCAGCACAATTCCTATTAAATTCCACAAACTGATGATCCCGCCAAGAAAGAGCCCGGCAAAAAGAAAGGGGAAAATGAAATTTGTCTGCGGCAACGCATAGGCAAGCACTCTGCCGGAGGCTTTCAGATTGTACATCGCGATCATCTGTCCAAGCGAGTTAAAGAACGCTGCCGCAGTCAGATAAGGCAATAACAGCCGGAGTTCGCCTGCGCTTCCCGGCATCCGGAAACCGAGAGCACACCACGCCAGCAATGCGGCAGTCGCCGTACCGACCGTATAGAAACAGCAGATCGGACACCCTTTTCGCCGTGCCTGCGCAACCGAAGCCCCGAGCGCCGCCCAGACAACACCGAGCAACAATGATAATAAAAAACCTGCAGTCATTTCTCGTTATCTTTGTATTTTCAGAATCAATGCACGATGAAAACGCGGCAGAGTGATCTTCCCGTCATGAATTGCAAGCGCCCCGCGCGTTCCATCCCACGGAGCAAAGAACGATACACCGGAAACTGTTTGTGATGTAAGAGCAGCAAGCGGAATTTCCATTTCGGCAAGCAATTCGGGAGCAATCCCCTCGTTGAATTCATGCTGCCAGTCATTGCGTTTGTCGCGCAGAAGCCAGAGCTGTTGCGTTCTGCCGGAAAGTCCGTAGAAACGCAAACGGCCGGATTCCCGCTGATGCACTGTGAAGTTTTCACGCACAGGATCGACCCCGGCAACCGTTTCGGCAAAGAGCGAAAAGATCTTCCAGTGGTCATGCAATCCGATATAAAACTGATCCCAGTGCCAGAAGTGTCCGCATCCGGCGACGCCGCAGAAAAACGGCGTGAATACACCGTCAAAAAGAAGGATTCCGGCACGATCCTGTTCATAGAGGTGCGAAGGTCCCGAATGGTGATAGGCCGCCGCACCGGTTTCCGCGACAAAGACGGGACGTTCCGGGAAAAGTTCCAGTGTTTCCCGGGTTGCGTCGGCTTCGAGCAGATCGAGAGCGCCTCGGCAGATATCCAGATCCGCACCGGGTTCGAGATAACGGTGAATCTGTCCGACATCGATGCCGGGCACACGCCCGACTGCCGCATAGTTGGCAAAACTTTCGAGACAATCGAAGCTCCCGAGGCTCTGCATAATCAGCTGGCGCGGGAAGAGTCGGTGCATTTCTGCGACCATCATTTCCAGCCACGGCAGCCAGACATTGCGCGGCGCATCGACTGCATTGAGTTCGTTCCAAAGTTCCCACCCCATGACCGCAGGTTCACCGGCGAACTCCCGGCTGAGGATTTCCAGTTTTTTCAGCAGATTTTTCCGCGGAGCATCTTTGGTAAAATAATCGGTCATATTCTCACAGCTGCCGCCACGGCTTGTATGATAAATCGGCTGTTGAAACGTGACAGCCCCGGTAAAAAGTTCCCGTTCCTTACGCGGCGTCACTGTCCTGAAATGTTCGAGTGTGAACTTGATCCTGACATGATTTTTCTTGGCGATCGCTACGAGAGCTTTCATATTTTCGAGCTTTTCAGCGGAGAACATCCCCTCCAGCTCCGGCTCAAGGTTGAGCAAGGCAACTCCGCACCAGACCCGGATCAGATTGCCGCCATTTTCCGCGAAATGCCGGATCTCTTTTTCAAACATGGCGAGCGCTTCGCCGTCATCGGTGATGTAACGCTGAAAACAGAGATTTACGCCAATCGGCAGAAACGGAGCGCCGCTTTCATATTCAAAATAACGCGGATTACACGAACTGACCCGGATAAATTCATTATCGAACATCGTAAAACCCTTTCTTTATTTTTTATACGGATCGAATTACTTCACTCATAACACCCGTTGCCGTCGATGATTTGGCAACGGAAATAACTGCTGTTGACAAGATCGTTCAAATCCACTTTGCACTGCGTGAGCGTTTCATGCGGTGCAGGACCATCCATGCACTCCGGCTGCAAAATACTCCACCCGTGCCATGAATGTGAAATGATCTGCACGGTTTTGCACGCCGTGAATTCCTCGGAAAAGATGCCGTTTTCAAAACTCAACTTCGTAAACCGGGGGGCTGCGTCGTGTAAAAATTTCCGTTGCGGAGCGCATCAAGCACGCTCTCAAGGCAACCGCTCTTTTGCGCAGATCATCACCGGTGATCGGCAACACATCATATCCATGCGCCGCATAACAGTCGATGATCGTCTGCGGCTCTATTCCGCCGTCGGAACAGATCGTGTGCGTATGCAGAGCAGCATCACTCGGCAAGAATTCCGGTCGCCCAGATATCGCGGCGCAGTTCGTTTTCGGCAATACCGTTATAGACGAGACGTTCGGAAAGGCGGCTGCCGTGACCGGCATTGACGATCAGGTCGAATGCAATCTTTTTGCCGGAAGCAGGATCGAATCCGATCTCCTCCCACGGGATTGCAACTTCCATAACGAACCCCTTTTTATTGTTGCGCTCCACCGTTTTGCAAAAAGAAAGCGGTCTGGTATTACTCTTGACCGGACGGCCGTAATTGCGCCATGCGAATTCCGGCGTTTTACCGACATCGGCGCGGATCAAAAGCTGACGGTCTCCGGGCTGCATGCGTCCGGGAATCGCCGGATTCGCTCCGAGAAAAATCTCGATGCTGTCATCGCCATCGATCGGACAGCGTTTCTGCGGCTTTGCCGGACTGTTGTCGGGCATATAAACATGGCAATAGAAGAACTTTTCATCCCATCCGAAACGGAATTCGCCCCATCCTTTTTTCGTATGTTCCTGCGTCAACAAAGAAACATAGAGCGGTTCTTTGGAAAATGCGGCGTATTTTTTTTCGTCACCGTTCAGCGGCAAGGCATTGCGGACTTTACCAACCTTGACAACCCGGTCGCCGGCATAAAGAATTTTGTAAGGCGGCGCGGCAACCGGCCGGAGCTTCCTTTCAATGAGATCATAGACTTTGTTATTCGCCTGGGCCGCGGCATCGGTGAGCACTTTGTACGGACGGTCGCAGATGTTGAAAAGTCCGGTATTGAAGCGTTCTTCATAGAAACTGCTCCAGCCGCGTCCGGTATTGGATTCATCGAGCAGACAGAACCACTGCACACCGACAACACCGGGAGTTGCGGCGGCATTTTCGACATAGCGCCGGTATTGCGCCGCGCGTTCCTGCTGATTCTTCACATTGCGTACTCCGAAGAGTCCCTGCTCAGGACTGCCGAAGCTCCATTCGGAAAGCATCACAGGTTTGGCGCTGACAGCGGTCATATGCGCCACTTCCTTCGGCAGATAACCGTTGGTGTAATAGTTTGCGCTGAAAATATCACAGTGTTTTCCCATGGCTCTGATGACCCGGTCATAGCGGATCAGATGCGGCAGGATGCGTTCACCGAGATAGAGATGGTCGGGATCGACCTTCTTCAACGTCTTGGAAATGAGTGCAAAATAAGCATCCCAGTAAAATTCTTCAAATGCTTCAAGATCCTGTTTTGCCTCAGGAGTCCTGGCTTTCAGAACTGTTGTCGCGATCGCGCTGAAATCGGCGAAAGAGGTTTCCCAGTTTTTGTTGAACTGCGCGATTTTGCTGTTATAACGCTGTTTCATCCATTCGCTCATTTTCTTTTTGGCCGGAATGTTTCCGGTATTTTCCAGAAGCTGCTGCATGACCTGCGGGTAATTGACTTCATTTTCGGTATAATATCCGATCAATGCAGGATTTTTGAGAAAGGATTTTGTCCGTGCGGCAAACTCTTTTTCGAGCAGTTCGGCGTTTTGCGGCGCAAAGGGATCGATATGCCGATCGTTTCCGACCAGCGCGAAACCTTTTTTCCAGTAATGTTCCAGACACTTGGTGAACGCAAAACCAAGTTTATCGTTACCTTCAAAAACTTGCGTAAATTCGCCAAACGCATTGAATCCGAGATGCCTGAGACGTGTCACGATCTCTTTTTGCCACGCAACTTCATCATAGGAGCCATGCTTGCGGATCCAGTTCGCCAAATAGAACGAAACCGAATTTCCCCAGCGCGCCTGCTTGAATTTGCTGTCGGCGGTCGGGAGCCATTCATAAAGCTCCTCGCGTCCCTTGACCGGCGTGAACTCATTGCCCGGCATGGAGCTGCATACGCCGAGATGGAAATAGAGATTTCCCTCTGGATCGACGAGCATGATGCGGCCATTCAAAGCGGCGACTTTTTCCAGATGGAAAAATCCGGTTGCCGTCAAACCGTATTTTTCCCGCGATCCCGGCAGACTGCCGTAAAAAGTACGCTCCGGAATCGGGAAGGAGTCATAATACGCCTTGTCTTTCGCCATATCGGCTTTCAGCTCCTCTTCAGACCGGACCTTTTCCGGGAATTCAAGATCGACGAACTGTCCGAAACGGTCGATCTGAAACTCTGCGCTGCTCAAAACAGCAGCAAAGGCAGATATTCCGAATAACAGAAGTGCTTTCTTCATGTTCATTATTTTCCTTTTTCCTTTACAATGGATTCGTCAATGCTGACTTTTTTCTCGATCAGGTCATAAACACGGCTGTTGGATTCCGCCGCCGCATTGCAAAGCTCTTTGTACGGACGGTCGCATATATTGAACAACCCGGTGTTGAGCCGCTCGCCGTTGTAATCATTGAACCCGCGTCCGGTGAGAGCTTCATCAATGAGACAGAACCACTGTGTGCCGATCACATTCCGGTCGGCTGCGGACTGTTCGGCGTAAAGCCGGAAACGCTTCGCACGCTCTTTCTGGTCGGCAACGTTGACGACACCGGGCAATCCCTGCTCCCGGCAGCCGTAGTTCCATTCGGAAAGAATGATCGGGCGTCCGGTGAGATTCGCCAGTTTCTGAATCATTTCCGGGTCATAATGTTCTGTGTAGTAATTGGCGCTGAAGACATCGCAATATTTCCCCATGATCCGATTCACCAGATCATTGTGAAGCTGGTTGGTGTGAATGCGTTCCCCGAGATAAAGATGATCGGGATCGACCTTTTTGAGTGTCGTGGAGACAAGCCTGAAATAAGTATCCCAGTAAAATTCCTCAAAGAAAGCCAGCGCTTTTTTTGCTTCCGGCGTTTTCGCTTCCAAAGCGGTTGTCGCAATCCGATCGAAACCGGCAAGCGAGATGTTCCACTCTTTGTTGAAGATCGCAATATTGTTCTTGTAATACTCCTGCATCTTCCGGGCAAACTCCTGCTTGGCGGAAAAGGTATCGCTCCGCTTGAGCATCTGCGGCATCACCTCATGATAGAAAACCTCGTTTTCGGTATAAAATCCGATCAGTCCCGGATCATTGAAATAGGACTTCACGCGGCTTGCAAACTCTTTTTCGAGGAGCACGGCATTTTGGGGATCAAAAGGATCAATCGAACGCCCGGCAGTGATGGAGAATCCTTTTTTCCAGTAATGCTCAAGACACTTGGTATAGGCAAATCCGAGTTTATCATTGCCGGGGAAAATCTGCGAGAACTCCCCGTAACCATTGAAGCCGAGCCGCCGCAGACGTTCCACGATCGTTTTCTGCCACTTAACCTCATCATAAGAGCCGTATTTGCGGATCCAGTTGGCCAGATAGAACGATGCGGCTTTCGCCCAGCGTGCCTGCCTGAAATCACTATCGGCAGTCGGCAGCCATTCATAGAGCTCTTCGCGCCCTTTGACCGTGGTGAATTCATTGCCCGGCATCATACTGCAGACGCCAAGGTGAAAATAGAGGTTGCCTTCCGGATCGACCAGCATGACGCGACCATCGAGTTCTTCAATCTTTTCGAGGTGGAAAAATCCGGTTCTGGTCAGATTGTATTTCTCTTTTGAACCCGGCAAACCGCCGTAGTAAGTGCGTTCGGGGATCGTGAAAGATGTATAATATACATTGTGTGCATCGACATCAGCTTTCAGCTCCGCATCGGAAGTGATCTTATCCGGAAACTCCAGCCCGACGGCCTGCCCGTAACGGTCAACTTTAA
Source organism: Victivallis lenta (assembly GCF_009695545.1). Lineage (NCBI taxonomy): Bacteria > Pseudomonadati > Lentisphaerota > Lentisphaeria > Victivallales > Victivallaceae > Victivallis > Victivallis lenta. Next base: position 16,068 of record NZ_VUNS01000024.1, read on the forward strand.
ATTCCGCGCTGTTCAAAACGACAGAAAACACCGCGAGAAAAAGCGCCAAAACTGTCTTTGAAAGATTCATTTTTATCTTCCCGGTTGCATCAGTTTTCCAAGACCATCTGCCCCCAGAAATCGCGGCAGCAGTAGTTTTCCTCAAGCCCGTTCCAGACGAGCTTGTCGCCGCGTTCGTCGTTCTGTGCAGTACTCAGCACAACAGCAGTATCGAAGCGGAGACGTACACCGGCTTCCGGCTTGATGCCCAGCTCTTTCCATGGAACAGCGAGTTCCATGCTCCAGCTTTTCCCGTCGGCGGAAACCCGGCATAACCGCAACGGCACTTGAGCTTTATGCAGTGTCGCGCCGTTGACGCACCACAAGTATCCGGGATCATTTCCGGGGGTGGCGCGCACCAGCAGCTGACGGTCGCCGGGTTGCATTCTGCCGGTCGAAGTCAGATCGGTTCCAAAAAAGAGTTCGATTCCGTCTCCGAGACAGACATGACGCTTATGATTGTTTGTCGCAGGAGTCGTATCCGGCACGGTATAAAGGATATAAAGGTAATTTTCATCCCATCCGCAAATGAAGTCTGCGGTATTTCCTGTTTTTCCGTCGACCGACCGGCGGAGCACTTCGCCGGGACGGCCCGGATATTTGGCGCGGTTGCCGTCGATCTTCGCACCCGGTTTGACCTTGCCGACCGTAAGAACATATTTTTCGGCGCGGATCGCTTTAGCTTGCGAAAGTTCTGGCGGCGTAGCCTTGCCTTCAATCAGATCATAGGTCAGATTGTTGGATTTTGCCGCGTGTGTGATAAAAGTCTTGTACGGGCGGTCGCAAACATTGACGAAGCCGAGGTTGAAACGTTCGCCGTTGAAATCCTCCCAACCGCGTCCGGTGTTGGATTCGTCAAGCAGCGCAAAGTACTGGTGGCCGATCACATAGGGCGAGGCAGCGGCATTTTCGGCGTAACGGCTGTACGCTTTGCCGCGCTCTTCTTGATTTTCCACATTACGGACGCCGAAAAGCCCCTGCTCCGGCGAACCGTAACTCCATTCGGAAAGCAGAAGCGGGCGGCCGCTGAGTTCAGCCAGACGTTTGATTTCATCGTGCGAAAATTCATCGGTGTAGTAATTGATGCTGAAAATATCGCAGTATTTCCCCATCGCCTTGATGACGGCGGAGTTGTAGGTCTGCCCAATGAGCATGCGTTCGCCCAGGAACAGATGGTCGGGGTCGATCTTTTTGAGTGTTCCGGCAAGCAGTTTGTAGAATGCGTCGAAAAACACTTCTTCAAATGCCGCCGCATCGGAGTTCGCCGCGGGAGTATTCGCCGCCAGCGAAGCGGCGGCAACCTCATCGAACGAAGCAAAACTGCTCTGCCAGTTCCGGTTGAATGCGGCAATGTCGTTTTTGTAACGGTCGCGCATCAGCGAAACGAAACGTTCTTTCGCCGGAGAAGATTTTTCCGAGGCGAGCAGATCGGTGATGACACTGCTGTAAAAGCGTTCGTTTTCGGTGTAATAGCCGATCAATTCGGGTTTGCCGATATATTTTTTCATTTTTTGGGCAAAGACTTTTTCCAGCAGCCCGGCGTTGTACGGGTCAAAGGGATCGATGAAATCAGCCGAAACCAGATGAAACGGCGCTTGTTTCATGTAGCGTTCGAGACAGGCGGTCACGGCGAAACCAGTATCGGCATTGTTTCCGAAGATCGAGGTGAATGCGCCGTGAGAGTTGAATCCCCAGCGGCGGCAGCGTTCGATCATCTGTCTTTGCCATGCGGCAAGATCGTAAGAACCGAATTTGCGGATGTAGTTCGCAAGGTAAAACGAAACTGTCACATCGGTGCGCGCCGGTTTGAAAATACCCTCCGCTTCCGGGATCCACTCGTAAATATTTTCGCGCCCTTTGAAACGGGTGAACTCGTTTCCGGGCTGGGTGACGCTCATGCCGATGTGGAAATAGAGATTCCCTTCCGGCTCGACAAGAACGATCCGTCCACCGAGCTTATCGACTTTTTCCAGATGGAAAAAACCGGTCGCAGTCAAACCGTATTTTTCGCGCGAACCGGGTAAACCGCCCCAGAAGGTGCGTTCCGGCAACGGAAACGATGCGTAATACGCCTCATCTGCCGCGATATCCGCCTTGAGCTGTGCGTCGGATGTGACCTTTTCCGGAAAGTTCAAATGGGTGAATTGTCCGTAACGGTCAATCTGCACTTTCGACGGCTCACTTCCGTACGCAAACAAAATAAACAGAGACACACATGTACCGAAAAATGTTTTCATGATTTTTTCTGATTATTTTACAAATTTAAAAGTCTTGATCTGATAAGGAGTTATATTAAAATCAAATATATTTTCTTTCAGCAGAACCGGTGTTGCGCCCTCTTCGACCGAGTTACATTCGACAACCTCGTGAACCGGAAACGCGCAATGAAGTTTTACATTGCCGCGGCCGCCGTTTGCCTCGTAGATGCGGACGATGAAGCCGTTGCCGTCCTCGGCCGGTTTGACGGTCTGCACCACAGCGCCGTCATATCCCGATAGAGAGAGGAACGAAGCACTTTCGGAAACCGCATCAGCCGGAAGTTTGCCGACGGTCATCGGCGTATTGAACTCCCAGCCGCGCCGGACGATTTCCGCCGCCGCCCAGTCGCCGCCGTGCGGCACGAGTGAGCAGCTCATTTCGTGATAACCGTAATCCGCCACCGGATCAGGGTGAATCGTGCCGCGCAACAAGCTCAAGCGCAACGTGTTTTCCAGCACGTCGCATCCGAAACGCGAATCGTTGATGAGAGTAATGCCGTAATTGCTTTCCGAAAGATCCGCCCAGCGCTGAATCGGAATCTCGAATTTTTGCTGATCGAGCAATGTGTTGCGGTGCGTGGCGCGTTCAAATGCGCCGAACTGTACTTCACACGTCGCACGGGTCGTGCGGATTTCCAGCGGAAACGCGATCTTGAGAAGCGTATTGCGCACCTGCCAATCAACGCGCATGGCGAAATCCAGCCGTTTACTGTTGCGATAGAAAATAATATCCTGCTCGAAACGGCTTGCGCGATAGGTGCGAACCACCCGGATCACACCGCGGCAGGCTCCGGATTCGACCACCGACACATGAACTTCACTGTCAAACGGATAACGCCGCTTGAAGGAGCTGGATTGCAGATTCCACGCATCCTCATCCTCGGGGCCATCCTGAAAGAGCTGAAGTTCGCCGCCGACCGCATTGGGGGCGAGCACTTCGCGCCGTAACTCTTTGTCGTAAATGCGTGTGATATCGCCGCGCTCGTTGAGTTCGACGCGAAGCAGTGCGTTTTCAAGCAATGTTTCACATACTTTGAATTCCGCATTGTCAACGGATTTTTGCGCTTTTTGAATCGTAAAGTCAATGTATCCCATTGCCGGGATCGCCGCGCCGGAGATCAGCAGTTTTCCGTCGGCAGTCCGCTGAACCGGAGAGACCGTACCGTCTGCGGCGATCGCTTCGAGTGCGCCATCTCCTGCGACAGCTTCCGCAATAAAGGGATCGCGCCGCTCCCACGAAAGCGTGTTGAATACCCGGAGTTTTGCGGATTCGCCAGCAGTGCATCCGAGCTCCGCAACCGTATTGCGGATGGATTGCTGTGCCGTGTCTTTAACTTCATTGTAGTCCGCGAGCGAACGTGGATAGATCTCGGTGATACTGCTGCCGGGGAGAATATCGTGGAACTGGTTCAACAGCATTGTCTTCCACGCTTTTTCAAGGTTGAGTTCGACCTTTTTCCCTTCCCACGCCGCGAACACAGCGAGGATTTCCGCCTCGCGGAGCATGGTTTCACTGATGCGGTTCGCCTTTTTGATCTCGGCGTGGGTGGTGTAAGTACCGCGGTGAGTCTGCAAATAAAGTTCGCCATCCCATACAGGAAGTTCGGGGGCTTTGCGTTCGACATTGTGGAAGAAGCCTTCCACCGTGTCAATCCGCATATTCGGCATACCGGGGATGTGGGTCTTGGCGCGTTTGATGCGCTCCATCATCTCCTCGGTGACGCCGCCGCCACCGTCGCCGTAGCCAAAGGGATAGAGCAGTTCATCATGCAAATCTTTCTGTTCGTAATCTTTCCACGCGGTGTGAAGCTGTTCGGCGGTGATGAAACCGTTGTAGAAATTAGGCAGTTTCGCAATGTGCGAAAGGATCTCCGAGCCGTCGAGACCGCGCCAGACAAAGAGATGATCCGGAAACGGCTCTTTCGCCTGCCAATGGAGTTTGTTGGTACTGAAATAACGCAGGCCGCAGCTGACGAGGATTTCCGGCAGCGAGGCCGGATAACCGAAAACATCGGGCAGCCAGCAAAGTTCCGGGCGAGAGCCGAACTCTTCACGGTAGAACTTCAGACCGTAGAGGATCTGCCGGATCAGCGATTCACCGTTCGGCACATTGCAGTCGGGTTCGACCCACATCGCGCCGGTGTTCTCCCAGCGGCCGTTCTTTACATGTTTTTTGATCTCCGCAAAAAGTTCGGGATAGTGCTCACGGGTGTAGTCGTAAAGCTGAGCCTGACTGCACGAAAAGTGGTAGTCAGGAAAAATTTCCATGTAACGGCACGCGGTCGAAAAAGTGCGGCTGCATTTGCGCACCGTTTCCTTGAGCGGCCAGAGCCACGCCGTATCAATATGGGTGTGGCCAATCGCACAAAGCGTGCCAGATTCCGGGTCGGGGGCGATCTCTTTCATATCCGCTCGGAATTTTTCGAGCGAGGCAGCAGCTTCTTTGTCGAGTTCCGCACGCGGGAGCGTCAGATTCACGCCGAGCATTGCCTTTTCGAGGGCGGCGAGCATCCGTTTTTTCCGCCGTTCATCATCGATGACGCAGGCACATTCGTGGACAAATCCGGTATCGTGGCGGAACGCTTCGACGATGCGGTCGATGCGGTGGATTGCCGCACTGCGGAATTCGCCATGACCGTAACGATCCTGTTCGGGCTCAAAAAGCGCATTGGGAACCGAGTTGAATTCCAAAAGAAGTTCCATTTTCCCGGCGCGCGGCACGGGAATACGCATGTGGTTGATGTCGATTCCGCAGTAGAGTTTTCCGTCGATACGGAGAGCGCCTTCCATACCGCGGAAATCGAAAACAAAATAGAGGTCTTTGAGGTTTTCCGCCGGAACCTCGGCAACGGTTTTCAGAAAAACCGTTTTGCGTGGAGGAAACATTACCGGCAAATCCGTAGAGTTCCAATCATCATCCCACGTGTAGTCGCCGGGAGCGTTGTAATTCGCGGTACGGCAGCTCCAGTGCTCCAACTGCAATGTAGCTTCTACCTCAAGACCTTGAAGCAGTTCCAATTTTTTAGCAATAATCCGATCATCCATATCAAAAGGTATTCCTTTGGCGTTCCTGTCATTGGGTCGTATTTTTTATTCTGAGCGGCCGGCTAATCCAGCGAAAACGGACAGGGGTCGGCAACCAACGTTTGGTCAGGAAGATTCGAGGTTGCGAACTGGTACCACTGATTGCGGAAACAGAAAAATTGTGCAGCGTACCAGTAGCCCGGACCGCACGGTTCCAACCTTCGCGCATTGGAGTACGGTCCCAGCAGCGAATCCGAGGTCATCACAAAATTACCACCCGCTTGTGGTTCCTTGAGCAGATTTTCGTGAGTACAGAACAGTAGCCGATAACGGCCGCCAATGCGATAGATCTGCGGCACTTCCAGTTCTTCCGCAAAGAGATCGTGCCGGACTTCTTTCCCCGGGGACCAATTGTACAGATCGCCACTGGTGAAGTGTGCTACCGTCCCCCGCGTTTTCACATCGCCCGTTTTACTTCTGGCACAGAGGAAAAGGTGAAAGCGTCCCTCTTCTTCCAGCAGAAACGGATCCCGCCAGTGGAGACTTGGACGACTGCCGGTAATGACTGATTCGAACCGACTGCTGTCCAACTCGAGTAATGGGAAATCACGGCATTTCTCCCAGCGAAACAGATCTTCGGATACGGCCATACCGATTCGTCCGCAAGGCGGAACATTCGCCAGCGAGTGTCCTGTGTAGGCCATAAAATAACGGCCGTCATGGTGGAGGACGGAACCTGTCGCCAACCGGCAGTCGTCCCACTCGCCGGCATTTCCTGGAGATAGGACGGCGCCGTAAAACTCCCAGTTTTTCAAATCTCTGCTACTCGCGTGTCCGATCGACCAGCGTTTGTTCCTGTTTTTAGGACTAAAGAGACAGAACAGATGGACGGTATCCGCCGCTTCGTCCACATAAATCCAACCATCCCCCACATCGTGTCCTGGAATCTGAAACATCTTGTTCTTCCTCTGTTATGCCGGTAGATCCTGACCGGCAGCAAAAAACGTTATTGAAAAAGCCCCGCAGTACTCCAATCTCGCCAGACATTTCCCGGCTCGATATAATTTTTTGGGGGGCATGGGCATAGTATTTCAGCGTCAGAGGATTGAGACCTTTTACAGTTCACTAAGCATTTTATGCCGGGAGATATGAAGGCATCTCTCCCGGCAATATTTTAAGGATTACCGGAAATATCCCTTGTCCTGATCCTGCCAGCCGTTGCCTCTTTTCGGCATATACCAGCTGTTCGGATTATTGTAAACATAATATTTTACAGTCGGAGCATTGAGACCTTCACCACTGAATGGATGATTGTTGATATCCTGCCACTGCTCAAAAGATTCCCACGTTCCGGAACCGTCACCAACCAACACATTGCCACCTGCACTGGCATGAACTTTACTTTGCGCCAGACGAGTAGCTGTGCTGTTCAGTAACGTCATCGGGCAAAAAGCCAATGCTTTAGGACCGAGAGTCTCGCGCTTCGCCATTTTTGTGGCGCGTGTATTTCGGCTTGCATTGTAACCGGTTCCGCTCTGACCAAGAACATAAACGTATCCGGCAATACTATCGTTGGTATTGGCGGCATCAGTACATTTGTAGATGTGCCTCGAATTGGAAAGCTGGAAATCGGTTGAATTCGTATAGGATACACTGCCATATCCCTTGAGGAATGCACCGAAGTTGCTATCCTGCCAAAACTGCTGATTGCCGTAGCTTCCAGGAGGCGCGATCGGATACCAGTCGTTGTAATCAACGGAGTACATTGCCAGCTGTGTTCCATTTTGCTTGAGATTGGAAAGGCACGAAGATCTGCGTGCCGCATTGCGTGCTTTCCCCAGTGCCGGCATCAGCATTGCAGCAAGGATCGCGATAATTGCGATAACCACCAGCAATTCGATAAGTGTGAATTTAGAGTCCATAACTTTGCTGGCCGTAAGTTGTTTTGAGTGATTTTTCATTTTTTCTTCCTTTCCTTGATGTAAAGATTTTAGTCCCCGGATTCGGTCTACAATCTGTCCAAAACGTTTCGTTTATATCGCCCAAACTATACGCTCAAAACAGAAACCGCGAACGGTCAGTTAATTTCCTGCATTGAGTGATTACGAGTTTTTACTAGTTCTGGAATATTTTTTCCGGCATCCAATGCCCGGAACACGGCGTTCCCGGCCGCTTCTCCTGATTGATTCATATTCACCATCACCCGCAATGCCCCGTAAGCTCCGGCATCAGCATCGATCATGCGTCCAGCCGTAATCAAATTGCGGAATTTTACCGGAATCTGACTCCGCAACGGCCATGTGTAATACGGCGGTGTCGGCAGAGACGCATTACGCCAGCGTCGTTTGTATGCCGGTTCGCAAGGAGTAAGCAGAATTTCCGTCCCATCCAAATAACGAAAGAGTGTTCCCGGCGGATCTCGACGGTGAACATCGCTGCGGTAGGTTCCCTTGCCTGCCGCATCCTCGAAAACCTTTCCGCTGAAAAGTTCATCCAGCGTGATCCGGTAAAGCGAATGGATGTGGCAACTTTCACGAATTCCGGCTAATGATGGAACTGCTTCAATTACCGGACGCGGATATCCGGCTTCACCGACAATATCGGCAACTGCCCGCATTTGGCGGCGACTCTCGATCTCGATTTCCGTGAGCTCCTTTTGGTTTGAGGAGTCAAGCAATGGAATATTCGTTCCGGCAAACATGTATGTATTGCTGCAACAGCAGTCTGCCCCCCAAATTACACCTTCTGGCATCTTGTATTTTTCTTTGGCGGCGTGGATCATTCGACCGATCCGGTTTTCCGCCATAATTTCACGCGGCCAACGACTGAATTTCACGCACGTCGTGGAAGTCTGCAATTCTGAATTGCGCCAGACTTTACCACCCGCAAACCGTACCAAGTCTGCATCGCCGGTCGCATCAATGAAATATTTCGCCTTGATAACCGAAAGTCCGTCCTTGCCGGCAATGATAACTCCATCTACGTACGTTCCTTCACCAGAAGTGAGAACATCAGCTACCCGCGTGTGCAGAAACGGCAGTACACCGCTCTCGATAACCATTTCATCGAGTTCACAGCAGAGCTCTTCGGTGTTGAGATTCACATACCAATGCGGATTCTTTTCTTTCCAGAATTCAATAAGGCCGCGCTTTGCCATCCGATCAATGACTTCCTGTGTCAATCCGGTAATGATCTGCGACGAATAGTCCGAATTGAAGAGCGAATGCCAGTAACAGACCTGTCCAGCTGTCATTGTGCCGCCAAAACGGTTCTGCGCTTCAATGATCGCACATTTCGCACCAAGCCGAGCAGCCGTCACTGCGGCGAAAACTCCGGTACAGCTACCACCAGCTATGGCGATATCTACTTCAGCGGAAACAGGAAGTAAACGCGATAGCAATTGTGTTCTCAATTTCGTATCTGTATTCTTCATGATAATTCAGGTTTACGGTTATCAATATCGAACTTGTTATTGGTTTTTCTCATAGCTGTTTTTCTGTTGTTATTATTTGATTTGTTTTTCAAACGGTGCAACTGGAATTCCCGCCTGATTGACCAAATTCGGGGTTGCCAGACAATCGAATCCGAAACGCAGTGTCATCGGCTCCGGTTGAGCAGCGGTGACGCGAAGCATATCGTTGTTTTCACCGCAAATTACACCGGTTGCAGCCTGAAACTTGCCATCGCGTCCGGCAGTCTCCAGCCAGTTTATCGATTTGCCGTCGCGGGTTTTCAGAACGTTTGCGTTATGGAACGTAACCAGAAGTGTTTTATTGCTTTCACGTTTCACATTCAAAACCGTCGGTGTCATCACTGTGGCATCACCCCGGCCGTATTCCTTGTAGAGCACCAGATTTGCCAGCCGCAGAGCCAGCGGCTCCTTGCTCATCGGATGAACCGATTTCGCATCGCCGCAATCGGTCGTCGAAATCAATTCGGAATACTTGTCTTTATTGACGAAATTTTGTTGAGCCATAAGTACTTGCGGCATTTTATCGTCAAGACTGTCGTTGTTGTATTCCCACGGCGGAAGCATTACCAGATAGATCGGCAATTTCGGGTTTCTGAAACCGGACCGGAGCGTCCACGCGAATGCCCGCAATTTTTCTTCATAACTGATACCGTCACGGTAGTTTTCCTCGCCCTGATACCAGAGCACGCCGCGAATCGTATACGGCAGAATCGGCGCGATCATGCCGTTGTAGATCGCCAGCGGATAACGCTGTTTTTCCCTCGCCAGTTCCTCTGGCTTCTTGCCCGTGAAGGAACGGACGCTCTTTTCAAATGCGGTACGCACCTGCGCTGAAACTCCGGCTTTGCGGAATGATTCCGGCGAACAAAACGCTTCAATCCGACCGCCGCCGACCGCAACGCTAATGAGACCGATCGGAACATTAAGTGCCTTATGCAGTGTCGAACCGACAATGTAACCAACTGCGCTGAACTGTCTTGCATTGTTCAAAGTAGATACCGCCCAGCCTGGGGAAACAAAGGAGTTCTGCGGCATCTGCGTGAACTGGTGGCAAATTTTCAACACCCGGATTTCCGGCTGATTGATCTGGACAAGATATTTTTTTGCTTCGGTAATACCATCAATGTACCAGTCCATATTGCTCTGGCCGGCACAGAGCCAGACATCGCCGACGAGCACGTTCTCGAACCATCTTTTCCTATCGCCCTGAATCGTCAGCGTAGCTCCCTCTTTCGAGGCTGGCATCGGCGGCAGTTCCACCAGCCAGCGGCCGTCTTTGCCGACCGTACAGGAAACCGTGTTTCCCTTGAATTCGACACTTATTTTCTCGCCGGCACGCCCTTTCCCCCAGACTGCTACCGGACGTTCACGCTGGAGAACCATGTTGTCCTGGAAGACTTCTGCGATTTCCAGCGCGGAAACCGCCCAGCTGAGCCCGGCAACCGCGATCAACAATTTTTTCAACATGCCTCTACCTCCGTTTATCTGCCGATTTCTGCGGCATTGAATCCGTTATCCAGTGCGGCAATGGCCGGAAGCCATTCGTCGCGGAACTTCCTGAAATCGTAGCGCGGCGTTCCGGTTACTTTGTGGTTGCCGCCACGCGTACCGTCGTCAAACTCCCATTCGATCAGCAAAAGCTGTTGGTCGGTCGCCAGACAGCGGATACGCGTCAGTTGCCGGATCTCGCCGGGCGCGGCGGTGAATTCGCCGGAGACCAGAACTTCTCCCTGATATGCTCGAATCGTATAAACACCGCGCCGCGTACGGTTTGAATCGTTGCACATGGTGATCGCCCAATGCCAGTCCGCCGCGTCGCCCGCCATGATGAGAAAGTCATTCATGTGGCGTTTGCAATAGTAATACGAGAGTTTTTTGCCGTAATAGTAATCCACAACGGAATCGGAGAAGTGCGGCCAGCAGTCGATCAGATTCCAAATCAACATGCCGGAGTATTTCCGGGAGGCGCGGGCGCGTTCCAGAAAATATTGGTTCGCCTCGGCCTGACAGATCTGACTTGCGAGCGCAAACGCTTCGAGCCCGTCCGGGATTTCTCCGAAAAATTCTGCGATCTGATCGGGAATGATCTGAATGCGGTAGTTGTAATCCATGTTCGGCATGAAGGGGTTGCACGCATGATGATACCAGTCGTCGTTATCCCACGGCCAAAGTTTTTCCGCCGGAAGAAATTTCTTCAATGCGGAAACATTCGGACAGGCGTGATAGCCGGTTTCGCTGACAAACGAAGTGGTCGCTTTGTAAAAATCGTTCTTGAAATATTCATGCGAGCCCCACAGATGCTGTTCCGGGGCCATGAGACTAGCATCGCGCACTCCGCTTTCGCGCCCCTTTTTCTGGCACTCCTCCGAAATATAGGGCGAACTCGGCAGATAGACTGCGCCGGGCGCATAGCGTTCGCACACCTGCGGCAGAATTTCGCGCGTCAGTTTGTTGTGCGCCGGATCACGGTAGCGGCTCCGCATGAAGTAGGTTGCAGAATCGCACTCGTTATCCCCTGCCCACAATGCGATGCAGGCGTGATGTCGTCGGACACGCAGAATTTCGATCGCTTCATGTTCAGCTTCCTTCAGGAACGCATCGTCATCCGGGTAAAGCGCACAGCCGTACATGAAATCGTGCCAGATTAGAATCCCTTCGCGGTCACAGAAATCGTAGAACATCTCATCTTCGGGAATTCCACCGCCCCAGATGCGCAGCATATTCAGATTCGCCTCTTTCGCAAGTTTGAGAATCTGCGGCATCCGTTCGCGGTCACGGGAGTGTAGAGCGTCGCAGGGGACATGGTTCATCCCCCACGTGCGAATCGGCACGCCGTTGACGATAAACTGGAAATCCGGTTCTGGATGATAGGTTGCAACCGGTTTGTATTCAAGTGCTATCGAGCGGATTCCATACATGAATTTCACACGATCGAGAACGTTTCCCGACGTTTCGTCGCGAATGGTGATCGATGCGTGATAGAGTTTCGGCTCGCCATAATGTTTCGGCCACCACAACACCGGATTTTCAACCCGGATGCAGAGCGCCTGCTGTGACGACCACGGTCTTTGCTGAACAAACCAGCGGGAATCGCCGCAGACCCCTTCAGTCTCAACGATCAATCCGGCGAAATCGTGACGATCGGTTTCAAATTTGCAGAAGAAACGCAAATTCGCTTCGGATTCATTCGCATCACACATCACCGTTGCCCAGTCAACAATCCGGACCGGTTTCAGTTTCCGCAATGTCACATCACGGAAGATTCCGCCGAGCGGCAGACGCGGCGCGATATCCCATCCCCAAGAATGTGCCGGTTTGCGCATCCGGGTTTGCTCCAGTCCGAAAGGACAGATATTCACCGCCATCGGCACGAGCGGCTCACTGCGGAACACATTGATCGGCGAGGCGATATGCACCGAAATCGTATTGCACCCTTTTGTCAGAAATTTGCTGGGATCGAAAACCGCTGGGATCAATGCGTTATGACTATTTCCCACTTTTTCGCCGTTGATGAAAACAGTTCCGTAACAATCGATACCGGCGAGTTCGAGTTCAAAGTTTCCTTCGGCATCCTCCAGAGTAAATTCCCGTTCAAAGCACCACTCGAATCCCTCGTAGGCATGGTAGGCATTGGAATTTCTGCCGAAAAACGGTTCCGGCGTCATGCCGGCGCGGCAGAGTTCCAACTCAATGTTGCCGGGAACGGCGGCATCAGCAATCTGAATTGGCCCGTCATGAAAAATGCCGGGGGCACGGCCGATCACCTCGGGGCGACCGTAAAGCTTCCAACTGCCATTCAGTGAAATATTTTCTGAGAACATTATACAAACCTTTCTGTTCAATATCGATTACTGCCAGTCTGGAGTACCTTTCTTCCGGTACTCTTTTGCTTTCCAGCGGGAGCCTTCGTTTTGCTGCATACGAAGGCACTCAAAACATTGTTTAGCCATTTCGAAGATCGGTTGAACAATATTGTATATATTGGACGCATATTTATGTTCCCGAGTGGAAATGGAGTAATATTGTCCCTTTCCGTCGACGGCATGATGGATGCACTCCGCCTGAAATGCGTTGGCACAGAATATTGCGCACTCCGCCATATCCGGCAAATTTTGGAAAAATTCCCGGCACTGCTTCTCGGCTCCGTTTACAAGCATCTCCCTCCATGAAAGCGCAACAATTGAATATGGCAAATTTCGCTCTTGGCATAACTTCACAAAGAAATATTCGCGTTCCTTACTAGTTTCAACTTCCAAGCCGCCAGTATTGACAAAAACAAATCGACGAGCGCCATTCACCAACGCTTTGTCGAATAACAACCGGATTGCATGTTCGTTATCCAAACAAACATAGTCAGCAATTTTACCCGGCATAACGTGGTCAAAGAACACAATATTGATCCCTAGAAGCCGCAACCGTCGGAAGGTTTCAAGATCAATATTTTGGTCATACCCCCACACCACGAGATTGCGCACGCCCCCACAGACTAAATCAATCGCAACATTACTTTGGCTAACACTGTCGCTAAATGGCGGAGCAAGGACAATTAGTGCTTTTTCTCGTACCGCTTCCTGATTCAAACTATACAAGAATACACGAGAGAATTCATGTTCTACGGGTAGTACTGCTCCAAGCATTCGGATTGGATCGGTCGCGGCAGTCAGGCGCTCGTTCACGATCGTATTACATCGAATTTTACGTCGTAAAATCCCTTTTTGTTCCAAATTCGCATAAACTCGCCGCACCGTTACTCGACTGACTCCGAAACGCCGAACAGAATCAAATTCGCTTGGAAATACTCCTCCTGGCGGGTACACCCCATGCATGATCTCCCGCGTCAAGATATTTTCAATTTTCTCAGTCAAACTTTTTTTCATATATTTCATTTATCTTTTTAATGCTTTCGATCAGGAAATTCCCTAAAGTAGGAAATTTCCTCCTCTCATGAATTAATATTGTCTTGTATTATATTATGATACAAGGGAGGGCTGTTGTCAATAGTAATTCTACTTTTTTTTAAAAAAATATCTATCTTTTCACGAAATACCGTCATCCCGAGCTTTCAGATCTTTGATGTATCCAGTTTCCATCGCTTCCGCCGGAAAGAGCCAGAAACAGTCCATGCCAGCCTGCAATACCATGAGAGCCTTTGTCGAAGTCAGAAATTCCGGCATGGAGATCAAACCTGCCGCTCTGGTCGCCTGGATGACCTCGGGATCGGTATTCGGAGAGATGACAAAGGCACCTCCCGCCACAGCCGTCTCCCGCATCTGCTTCACGGTCAGTACCATACCCGCGCTGACCAACAATGTGCCCCCGGCGTGGCAGTGTGCTGTAGGCTTATTTATTTCTGCGAATTCATTCCATTTATCTCGGATTTTCCAGACGGGAAACCAGGTGTCCCTCCGTGATTATCACCGAGAAATCTTTGAATAGCACGAACGTGCTCCCGATTTGAATATTAATATGGAAATCAGATTTCCCGGTTACAGGATCACAATTTCTCATTCCGGGGGCTTATCCGCACATTGTAAGTACCTTGGCTTTACCGGGGAAATGTGTCTTTCAAAAATATTTCCCCCTAATCATGTCTCCTGTGGTTCTGCGCGTTCTGCGATTGAGCGCGCAGAACCAAAAGGACAGGAGGTATCATGAGAAGATCCGAGGTGTACGAAGCGATGAGCCGGGAACGGATTATTTTGTTCCCGACGCTCATACTCAAGCTCGACAGACTGCCGGAAAGCGATCTGATTGCCCGCTGGCGGGGAACGGTCGATCTGGCAATGGATTACTGCCCGGAGAATCGCCCGGGCTGGATGTCCAAAGTGTTCTGGACGCCCACGGCATTGGAAACCGGCAGAGTGATTCTTGCCAAAGAGCAGGCTCATCGGGAACGTGTCCGGCTGCGCTTGCAAAAGCTGGCCCGCTTAAACAATCTCAAACTCCGAAAATGGGCTTCATGGCAACGGTGTGCAGACAAACGAAAGCTGATTGAAACCCACCTCGCAACTCAGGACCATGATCCATTCTACTGCCGCTGTATCCAGACACAATTCCTGAATTCCGGTGTCGATCTTGAAGCGCTGCCGGCCTCATATGTCACCCTCTGGTTATGGGAGGCGCTGCCGCCGCCGGAACAGTCCCTGCCGCTTCCCCGGCCGAAGGCAGCCGCCATACAGGAGGCTGTATGAAGAACGGACGCCGGACCATCGTCATGGCTCATGTCAATCTCAAGGCAGGCAGAATCGAATTCCTGATAAAAAAACAGCTCATCCTTCCCGGCAGGAGGCAGCCTCCTGAATTCATATCATTCAGTTCCGAGGAACGCCGGACCATTGGTATGGATTCCATTGAATACTGCCTCAACTACTATGATGATGACGTTGCCTATATCTGGCCGACCTACTTCGCCCACATTGCTTCAATCCGGCAGCCGGAAGAGATTCTGAAACAAATCCTGATCAATGAATTGAGCTGCCGTGTGGAGATCGAATTGACACGAACACTGGAAACCCTGTGCATCTGTGATTTGAGAGAGCAATTGATCGGCAAGAACCGGAACATTTTTGAGCAGGTGGAGGAGCAGGAGAATCATGAGGTCGATTTCTTCAAGGGAGTACGATATGAATCCGTTTATCTCTTCATGCTGCCGCAGGAAGCGAAGATGCAGTTATGCAGGTTGGAACACCCGCACCTGCCGGCCAACCGGAACATGGTTCAGTTGCGGTTCGACCGGTCACTGCCGAAAGTCCGAAGCGTGGTTCCCGACAACAGAACTTCTCCGGAGGTTCATTTTATCAGTTCAATTTCACTTCACGGTCAGCCGCTGATCTTTTACTTCTTCGATGAGATTCTGGCTGACAACGGCAAGCGGCAGATAAAATACCTGGATCAGTACCAATGGCTGCGGCAGATTTATCATGCCATACGGACAAACTGCCAATGAAAATACGAAAAGTGTTTTATCACTTTTACCTGCTCAAGTCTGAAAAAGAAAAATCATCTCGGAAGTTTCATTCCGAATCTTGATTTTTCAGCAATGAAGAATCATATTTTACGCCGAACAAGAGGAAAAAGAAATGCTGTCAGCAATTACCAAACCAACGGAACTTATCGTCGATATTCAATTGGAACAACGCAAAAATCCTGACGGAACCATTCAGATTTTCTACCGCAAATCGGACGGTGTGCTGTACGCCGTCAACGGTTCAGCGGCAAAATTACAGGATGGAGAAGCAATCGTAATCTGCAGCGAGTCCGCCCAGATCGCCGCTGCAGACATTACGGCGGAAGCATTTGCCCGCCTCAAGCGAATATCCGCGTAATTCGGGCCGGTATCATTTGTAAATATAATTGCAAATGTTATATTGAAGTACCAAAGTTTGCGATATATGGGAAAACAGGTTGCGACAATGATTGTCTATCACGGTGGTTACAGTGAAATCCGGACTCCGGAAGTCAAACCAAGTCGAAATAATAAAGATTTCGGACCGGGTTTTTACTGTACGAAACTATTGCCTCAAGCAGAGCGTTGGTCAAGACGTTTCGATACTCCGGTCGTCAACATCTACGAATACACTCCGAATCTCCAACTGGATATCCTTGCTTTCGACCAGATGACGGAAGAATGGCTGGATTTCATCGTGGCCTGCCGAAACGGCAAACCGCATCCGCATGATATTGTGATTGGGGCAATGGCCAATGACCAGATCTGGAACTATGTGGCGGATTTCATCAGCGGTATTCTGACACGCGAACAATTCTGGATTCTGGCAAAATTCAAGCATCCGACTCATCAGATCGCTTTCTGTTCAGAAAAGGCCTTGAGCTGTTTGAGCTTTCAAAGCAGTCAGGAGATTGCCAAATGACCGGACGTGAAGATCAGCGGGAAAACGATCTGTTTTTCGTATGTTCTCTGCTCGAATATATCGGACGTAAAACCAGAAACCACCGACGTGTCGTAGTCAACGCTCTCGGAATTGAAAAAATACGGCACCTGCTGGAGCTAGCCGATATTTATCATAATGAGAATATGGATAAACTATTGGATGAGCTGGTGGAAAAGTGCCACATTCAGCCGGGAACATTCGACAATGTCGCAATGTGCCGCTATTCGTTGCCATCCCACTTCGATATCGGCAAAGTTTACAAACGTCTGATTGCTGCGGTAGCCCGGGAAAAAGGCATTGATTTTGCAGATGCCTTGGTCGAGGTTTATAATTCGTGGATCGCCGATAAGCTGGATGACTACAACAGCAGCATGTTTTTTGAAAACCCGGATTATATTTTCCAATCCTATCTGGCTGGGCAGCCGCTGATCTTCTGATCCGAATAATTTGCTTTTGCAAAAGCTGAAACTTCCAATCAAGCAGTTTGTCCAAACGGGGGGAAATTAATCTATTTTTCTGCTTTCGTTCTTCCTGCGTACTTTCACGAATTTCCAAACATTCGACGGTGATGTTTCGATGCCTTGTCTGTGCAACTCCTCGGCAATCGCTCTGGCACTCATGTGTTGCTCATTCCAGGCTTTCAGTATCCACTTTTCATGCGCCGCCAGCTTGCTGTGTCCAGGACCATTCCGTTTATGGCGGGAAAGCCTGTGAAATCCCAGTTCGTAAAGCTGCGCCGGGCTGTAATGCCAGACTTTGGTTTCCTCTCTTTCCAGTTGCTTATACAGGGAAGAACGATAAAACAGGAGCAACGCCTCTTTCAACGGCATTCCGGTATTCTTTGAAATCAGACCGGCAACTCCCGCCGCTTTCCCGGGAATCAGCAAGCGCAAATTCTGCTGGTTTATTTCCTGCATCGAATCACCTCGCTGCCCGTAAAATTCAAAATCAAAAGAGACTTTTCCGTATGAAACAAAGTCTGATCGACCAACCGGCGCACTTTCAGCCGTTCCAATAATTCCGCTTTCGAGATCAGGTCATTTTCATACAGAGCAAAACTGGCGTACACCTGATCGTTCGCAACCGGCCCCGCAACAATATCATAATCATGGCAAAAATCCGGTTGCCGCCGATTCTTCAAAACAAAATCAACCCATTCTTCATCCGCAGCTTTGAATGTCCGAACTCGGAGAAAGTCATTGTGCAGAAAATCATCCGGCACATCGTAGATCGAAAGACAGCCTTCGGCCACATTTTGCCGGGCAGCTTTGCTTTGGACAAAACGCCGGGCCTGCTCTTCGCTTGAGGTTGTGTAAAACCCGATGCCGAAATCTCCGATCCTGTCGGCCGATAAAATTTTCGGCTCCTTGACCGGAATGAGGCCGCCGTGGAATAATTTCATGCCTGCTCCCTCCGATTGCGAATGAAGGCTTCAATTTCCTCCAAAATGGCGCGTGCTCCCATCGAGTGCAACACCTCATAATGCTCTAGCAGATATTCAATCACTCCACAGCGATTGAAAAAATCGATCACCTTCTGACCGGAACACCCCATCTTTGCCTTGTACTCTTCCACGCAGAAAGAGACAAATGCAAGCTTTTTTTCTTCCGATATGCTCATTGAAGTCCTCCAGCATTTACTATAAGTCTATTATGCCAAAAAACAAGCTGAAAATACGGAATCATATCAACTCTTATTTCTTCTTTTGGAACAGCGCGAAAAATATTAATTTTCGGCCGAGATTTGCGGTGAGGAATTTCCCGGCTGCATCATGTGAGCCGGGAAATTCCCATAACGAAACTCTTGCATAATGGAGTCAGGCAAAATGATCAAACAGAATTTTTCCCAAAATTCCCTGTCGGTACTCAAAACTCTGACCGATTGGGTAAAACTTTAACTCGGAGGAACCATGAACACCAAACTCTATGAACTGACTAAACAGGGAGTCATCCGAATGATTCTCCGGCGAGGTGACGACGGCAACTACCTGCTTGGCATCAGCGATGGCACTCACAACCCGCTTTACCTGAATGGTTCGCAGGAAACAATCGAAAATAAACTGGATCAGGCACTCGCGAACTTTACCGCCGATACCCGAAAGCAGGATATTGCGGATAAGTTGAATGAGGCAGAGGAGGCTCAAGTTGAATCGCCCCCCGCATCGGTACAAACGCCTCGGAAAACCACTGTGCCGACCTCTGCTTCCGCGCATACGACCTCGCGTACAGAACGCTCCGAAGAACAGATGGAATTGGACCTGGCTTTCAACTTTTAATCGTATCTTACCAATCAACAAAAGAAGGAAAAATTATCATGGCACCCCGCTCATCCTCCCGCATTTTCAGCTACAACGGCAAAGTTCTGGAAGATCCCGTTCCGAATGAATCGGTCAAAAAGGCGATGGAAATTCTTTCGGTCATGCATCCGGAATTGAACAACGCTGTCTTGAAAGGCCCGACTGTCGGCCGGGACGGCGTCAAACATTACAAAATCGAAAAACGGGTGGGAAATTTCAACTGATGAGAAAAACACTCACCTGGCAGAAGCTGCTCAAACGATTTGTTACCGAGCGGAAAGAGTATAAAATCCAATTGGCTCATTTTAACGAAAGAAATTCAAGATGCGCCTCCAGCCTGCTTCGTGCGGCAGAAAACGCCAAACCGGTTTCCATGCCCGGCCACGTCCTGCCGCCCATTATGTAACGTTGCCCTCTTTGGACAAGGTTCAGGAATCCATCGGGACCCGGCAACAGGTCACGGGACTTTGCCATATTCTGGCGGAGCTCAATACCCTGTTTCCGCTGGAAGGCATTCTTCAGAAAGAAAACAATCCGGCCACAGTCTTATCCATGGGGATGCGGCAGTGGCTGGAAAGTTTTTTGCCGTCCGATGTTGTTCAACAAATAAGCCTTTCGGTCCAGATTGCCTCTGACGAGGATTTTGATGAGGAGTTATTCGGAGAACTGCCCCCGGATTACATGGCGGTCACGTTTCAATTGGATCGATTTCTGGATTGCTATTGTCCGTTCGGCAATCTCATTGAAGAGTATGAAAAGAAATCTCCGGGACTTGGCCGGTATCTGCTGCACATTTTTACAGCCTGTCCGTTCATCATCGGGACGCCGGGCAATCTTTATGAACTGGCCTCTTATTGCTGCTGGGAGAATGAAGACGATGAAAGGTCATTCATTGAAGATCGCTGTGCCGAGGAAGTCGCAGCAGGGAATAGCGAGGAGATTGCCCGGGAGTATGCTGAAAGTCAGGTGACAATCAGATATGAGGAATTTGAGAAAAATCTTCCGTTATGGAGTTTCAGCCGGAAAGAGAATCCGGCTGACTATCGGAAACGCCTTCCGGAAGAACTGCGGCATCTGGATCGGCTTTACCGGACATACCGTCGCCATAAGTACACCGATAACTTCTGGCCGCGGCTGAACTTGCCGTGCGTCATCCTGGGGCTGGATCAACCTACATTCGATTTTCTGTGTCATGCTTACAACAGGATCGGCAATGAACAGGTCCAGTATTATGACGGCTGCTACTGCCTGGCCGGTTTCGGATGCGCTTTTCAGCCGACGAACTCATCGCAAATCCGAAATGCGCTTCAGGAAATCCGGTTTGCCCTGGAATATTTTGGAGCCTGCATCCAATTTTTACTGCAGCATAGAGAGGAATATCCCAATGATTGAAGTTCAATATCAGCCTCAGGAACATCCCTATAAGCTCTCACACGCAATCCTTTTCTATCGGAATAATCAGGGTACGCTGGCAACGCTGCATAAGATTCGCAACAAACAGTTCATGTCCGGCAAAAGCCTTGACCCTGCCGAGTTGGAGGAGCTGCTGCATACTCCGAACCAGCAAAGGCACATGAACTACCTGCCGGCTCAAGTTATCGCCTATTCTCAAAACGAAATTCTGTGGTTTGAGAAAAGTGCTGTCCGTCCCATCTACTTCAACGTCCCGAAGGAAGAGAAAGAACGTCTTTTTCTGAACCGGATCTCCGGGAAAAAGGTGATCTGGCCCAGTTTGCTTTTCAAAATAAGCCGTAATTCGATTTCCTGCTGGGCACTCAAAAGCAACCGGCATCCATTACCCACGACGCAATTGTATTTTGCACCTTTTACCAATTTGTTCTCCGATCAGAAATTCTGTCTGCCCAATGCGGTTTACAGCAATCCCCCGGACAACCTGCTGAAATTCGCCACCCATGCCGTCGACATCATCTTTCAGGGACATTTTTCCCATTTGTGCGGCGTAAGGGAGAACACGTCCTATCCGGGCGGCCGGGATCGTTTCTGGGCGGATATGGCCCGGCAGGTCGAACAGAATGCGATCAAAAGTTTTCCGACGAAATATCTGCTTCCCATGAATAAAACTTTGGAGAATATCCTGTGAAACACCATACACCGCCTGAATTTCATGAGCAAACTGTTTTTGTCGAGTTGATCGGCGCCGGGGCCACCGGCTCCAAGATTCTTGCCGGACTCGTGCAACTGCACCATGCCATGCTGGAGCTGGGACATCCGCGCGGACTTCACGTCCGCTGCTGGGATTTCGACATGGTTTCCCATTCCAACCTCGGCAGACAGCTTTTCACAGAAAGCGATCTGGGCTGCAACAAAGCGGTCTCCTTGATTTCCCGCTACAACTATCACTATTCGCTGGAGTGGACTGCGGAACCGCAACGTTTTACCGCAATTCCCATGGGATATCCGGGCAGTGCCATCCTGATTTCCGCTGTCGACTCCCGCAAATCCCGTTCGGAAATCAATCAGCATCTGCATAAATATCCCAAACCGTATTTGATCGATTGCGGCTGCGGCCGGGACTATGCTCAGTGCGCCATCGGAAACGGTTCTCCTGAACTGCCTTACCCATGGCAACTCTACCCGGACTGGATCGATCCCGCAAAAGACGGGAAACTGCGCTCAAGCTGTTCCATGGAGGATGCCTTAAATCGTCAGGGGCTTTTCACCAACCAGTGGATTGCCACCGCCGTTCTGGAATTCATCTGGCAGCTCTTCCGATTTGGCGGGCTGGATTATTCCGAATTGTATATCAATCTGCAGACCGGCCGCATGACTTCCCGCCCCATCATGATTCCTCCTCGGAAAAAAGTTGCCGGGAACAGGAAAAAAAGAAAAGCGGTTTCATAACATGTTGTTTTCGTCGGCGCGGGGCACGGAAGTGACCGCGCCGACTTATCAGGGACTCAAAAGAGTACCGGTCAGGGCGGGTAAACTCCAACAGAGGAGAGAACCTTATGCCGATCAAACTTGATGACCCGAACGCTCTGGAGCAACTGACGGAAAAGCTCAGCAAACGCCGACAGCTTCAGGAGATGATGAAAGAGGTCAATGCCGTTATCCGCAGCTCCAAAAGCGACGATGCCAAGATCGATTTCATCATGAAGAAATGCGGCAAAAGCCGGGAAGAAGCCCGGAATTTTCTTCATCCCTCCGAAAGCTGGTGCGACCCGGGATTCGCCGCGTGGGAACTTGCCAACAACAATCAGGAGATCGGCCGCCTCCGCAAGAGAATCCAGGAGGTCGAACGCTATCGGGAAGCCGCCGCCAGAGCGGAAAAAGAAGGCAATTCGGAATTTCCGTTCGACGGCGGCAGGATCGTGGACAACGTTCCGGCCAATCGCCTTCAAATCTTTTTCGACAGGAAGCCCGATGCCGATGTTCGGACCAGACTCAAACAGAATGGGTTCCGCTGGGCGCCGAACAGCGGAGCCTGGCAGAGTTACCGGCACGGGTATACGCTCGACTGGGCCAAACGGGAATTCAATGCCGAGGCAATCCAATGACTCGCGTCATCTATTACCGGGAACTGATGTTCGATCCGACTGTTCCCGGCTGTTTTCGACCGCTGACCCGGCAGGAAATTCAAAAACAGCGTTTGCCTAAACCGGAACCCGTGGATGTGTTCCGCAATGATCCCCGGGAAAAACTCTGGCTGATGAACGGTCTACCTGATCCTGATGGATGTCTGGCATATGCTCTCGACAGCATCCGGCATTTCTTCTATGGTGATCGGGACAAACTGAGCAATATCCTGCTCCGCCATGACAGCCGCCACGACTGCGGAATCGATCTCTATTATGAGATGAGCAACTATCTTCTGGAACGCGAAGCATGGTGCCGGTTGCTTGAAACCGAACAACTTCACGTCTGCTTCGATGAATTCGTCCGCCCGTTTCGGGATTACATCGCCGAACTCTTTCAACAAATTGAAATCAGGAAGGAACAAGCAGTATGAACTACAGAACGGTCAGCACAAAATATCTGAAAACCACAACCGAGCAGGAGCTCAAGGTGGAAGTCTATTATGCAAAGGGAGGAGCGAACTATCTGGCCGGCGGTATTATTCAACGGGGTTATTGGTTGTCCGTCCAACCTGTCTCCCGGTCTGTCTCAAATGGACTCCGAAGCGAATCATTCACCTTGGGCAGTGGGCTGAAATACTTTCTGAAAGAAACCCGGGCCGACCGGCGCGGGGGGAAAACGGAACGGGAAGCCGTCAAATTGGCGGCGGCTCGTGAGCAGCTCTTAATCAAAGAGGTCTGTCTGCAGGAAAAGCTCGAACTTGCCGCCTGATTTTCTCAAATCGCTTCACGTCTGGAACGGAGAATACTTTCTGTTCCAGATTTTTCTTTTCCAGACTCTATGGAGAATAAATACCATGCACAAACAGACCTTGAAAAATCTGCTTCAATATCACCGCGAGGTCCAATTCAAACAGTTCTGCAGCGAAATTTTCCCGGACTTCAGGCTTTCCGAATCCTACGGCTACCTGAGCGGAAAATTTTCGCTGTTCCAGTACCGCTTCATGCAATTCCTGTCGGAGCTGGATGAAGCCCATCTGGAAAATTTTTCCAATGCCATTCTGAAACGCTATGGCAGCGATGAACCGGAGTTCTGCAACATCATGGATTCCATGCAGGAACTGATCGCGCGGAAACGACGGACGAATCTCCCGGAAGATCAGCGGCAGTTGCTGCGGCTTCAGGCGCAGGCATTGCTGGTGGAGGAAGTGTACCCGTTTGAAACCAGATTGAAAGCGGACGAACGGGAGATGGAGCTTGCCGCGCTTCGGTCGTTGCTGGAGGAACTGAAAGCCTTTGCCGAGGAATCCTTATGAGCGATCTCGACCTGACTCCATACAACCTGATTGCACTCTCAACCTCAGGCGGCAAGGACAGCGAAGTGACGATGATCAAAGTTGCCGAAGCCGCGCGGAAGCAGGGCGTCCTGCAACGGGTGATTGCGATTCACTCGGCAACCGGCGCGGAATGGAGCTGTACGGAAGATATTGCGTCTAAAATTGCAAAACTTTTGAATATTCCACTATATGTTGTACATCCGAAGTGGACGATTCCAGATTATATCGAACATCGATTGCGCTTCCCGGATATGCGACGGCGTTTCTGCACCTCTTTGAAAACATCCGCCATCGACAAACTGCTGCGCAAGTTTTTTCCGGCAACAGCGCCATCCAAAATTCTTTCCGTTACCGGGGAACGCCGGGAAGAAAGTTCCCATCGTGCCAAATTGTCGGAATTTGAACCCTGCACCCGGCTGACTGCCGGACAGCGCCAGGTCTTTCATTACCGCCCGATTCTGGACTATGAACTCGGAGAGGTCTGGGAAACCATTCGCAAATCGGAATTGCTCCACCATCCCGCCTATGACATGGGCAACGAACGGCTTTCCTGTGCGCTTTGCATTTTCGCCTGCAACCGGGATTTGTGGAACGGCGCCCGCGACCGTCCGGATCTGAAGGAACGATATCTGCGTCTGGAGGAACAGACCGGATTCACTTTTCGGCACAAGGAATCCCTGAAGCAGATTCTCGCCGGGGAAAAAGAGATGGAACCATGTCCATTTCAAATGAAAAAACAAAAGTAGGAAAGCATTGATGGAATCGGCAGTCAATCACATCCTGTTTCTATACTGGAATCATCAGATCAGCCGGAAACAGACACTTGAATATCTGGCTGATATTCCCTCAGATATTCTGGCGGAGTGGATCGACGACCTTGTCAACCGTGTCAACGAGGCGATGTCGTTCGCCACTCTCGCAGATCGTCTGGATTATCCGGATGGGCGCCCGCTTCCGGCCGGAGAGATTCACGAGCGGATTCTTGAAGCGGCCAAACGCTTCTGTTTCAAAGGCTCCATCAAAAACTGGACGGCCGGCATGACCATGAAAGCCCGCGATGAAGGACTGATTGAAGATTATGAATACTGGACCGCTGAGCGAATCGCCAATGATATGGCGGAGAAGGCCCGGACGGGGAAACGCAAACTTTACTGATTTTTTCACAGGGAGTAAACTATGAAAAGACCGATTGAGCTGAAAATGCGTTTTGTCGTCAACTGGACGCTACGCCATTACCACTCCGACCTGAAGCATGATTTTGCATTTATCCAGATGTATGATCCTGACCGTTTCATTTGGATTACCCATGAATGCGGTACTCATTTTGCCCGCTTTTGGAAAAGCGAAGAACTGCCGGAAAGTGGAAAAAGTGTTCCGTATCTCTTCGGAACAGCAACCCGCGAGCGGCTTGTCGACAATGAGCTGGAGGCTTTACGCAATTGTTTCAATGAGGCTGTTCACGATTTTTATCTGATCGAACCGAAAATCGGCACATTCCGGAAAATCCGCCAAAAAGAGGCCGTTGCCATGCTGGAAGAACATACTGAAAATCTGCATAAACTTTGGCAAGAAGAAAAAAGGAATGTGGCATGAACGACACGCAGAAATCAGAAACCGTCACTGTTGAAACGCGACAGGAAGAAACGAAAAAATCTTCAAATATTCTCCGGGAATCCGGCTGGTATGTTCTGTGGCGTTCCGGGGATTGGTATGTAATCGATTATTTTTCTCCCACGTACACCACCAATATCGGATGTTTTCCCCGGGAAGCTGCCGCCATTGCCGTTTTTGAACAGGTCAAGGAACAGATTCCCGCCGAAGCGCAGAGAATCGCGTTGAATCATGCGCTTGAACATTTCCCGGAAATCTTCAGAACTCATATTCCCTGCGAGATGGATTTTTAATACAACAAGAAGGCGATTGATATGGAAACAGACCTTTATCACGTATCCAAACAAAGACACCGTATGCTTTTTGACGCGATCAAATTCGATGGTTTTTCGCGGATCGACGGTATTGCGGAACCGAATTTCCATCATCTGGCCAATGCCGTCAACGACATGCCTCATATCATGGTCGAGGACTGTCTGTCGTATCTGGATTGGTGCAAACGGGAAAATCGGAACGGCTATATGGATGTACTTCATGACATCATGAGCTTTTATTGGGACAAGCCTGCTTATCAGCCCCGGCTGACAAACTGGCGCAACCGGGAACGCAATACAACTGAAAGACATGTCTGGAACATTGTCGCGGAAGCTCGGGACAGCGGGGAACTGAATGCTCTCGACACCATTCTGGATTATCTTTTGCCCGGCTGCGACCATCAGGAAACACCGCAAGGCGAAAAAACAGTTCTTTCCTGCTATGAATTTGATGACTGTTTTTGTATTCCGCAGGGTTCTGAAGAAGGCATCTATCTGCACTGGGTGTTGAGGGGGCGGTTCCGGCAGGAACAAAAACGGAATACGGATGTCCATGTTGATATTGCTTCAATCAAAACACTACAGACGGATCTTGCGGCCTATAAAATCATGGGGGAAGCGGCCGGTGTACTGGAATACTTTTCCCGGCAGTATGTCGGCAATAACCTGAAACTCTACACGCCGGATGAAGAATTGAAAAAAAGATGATTGATCCGGCTGATTTCCCGGCAGCAGGGCGACCGGGAAATCAGAAGATAATCCCCCGGCAACCGTAACCTGATTGGAGGATAGAATGAAAGAACTCACCACCGAACAGATCCAAATTGCCGCAGCCAATTATCGGCTGGCACGGCAACACATGACCAATGCCGTCGAAGAACTGCGGAAATTCGTGATCGCCATGACGAACGTCAATGACGGAAAAGTCACCGTTTTCAATCCGTTCGACGAACGCCGCGGCGGCCTGAACCTGAACAATCTTGATGACCGCGATCTTGCCGACTACCGGAGGCGGCTGGAAAAAGGCTGCTGGCGTTTGCTGCTCAATAACACAGGAATCATGGAAGCTGCCACCAGGGATGACCGTTGCAGTCTTGAGGAACAAATCAACAACGGTACTTTCGGAGCATTCACCGAGGAAAGTATCATCCATGTTTTGCAGGAGCTGAAAGAGACCGAAGGCAGCTTCGTGAAAAATGTGGTCCGGGAAGCATTCCGGTATTTCAGCCCGAATTATGCCAGAAAGGAGCCGATCCGGCAGAAAACCGTTTACTGTTGCGCCGCATACGGTTCCATCTCTTTTTCGAGCTGCTACACTCCGGCCTGGGAGCTGTTGGAAAAAGCCCTGCTTCTCTTGGACCGCAAACCGTTGCCGGCCTACAGCGACAGTCTCGTCTGCCGGATGAATGAGGCTGTACAACGCCATCAGCTGGAATTTGAGTGTCCGTATTTCCGGGCGAAATTTTATGAAAAATCCAAGACGGCCCATCTGACCTTTACCCGGATGGACTTGATCGACACCATCAACGAAATCGGGAGGGCAGCATAATGAGTTCGACTCTTCTTCGCAGCATGAAAGCCTATCAATGCCGGGGCGAGCGGGAGATGATCTATGCGTTGATCACCGATACCGCCGAAAGCAATCTGCACCCGATCTGCTACAATCACTGGCCGATCGCAGCCGGCCGCAAATATGAGGTGATGAAGACGATCTGCCAGATGGCCGCCGATGTATACGGAGGCATGCTCAAATGGCGCGGCCGCGACTGGGGACGGGATGGCTCCTGTTCCGAGTTCATGACCTATGGCGAGAATACGCTGAAACGCGCCGCCGAACTTTCCGGCCCGGTTCCGGATATCGACTGCTGCAATATTCTCTATTTCAAGGAGGATGATCCCTGCGCCGACATCTTCGGCAACTTTGAACAGATCGGCTATAAGGTTAAAAACTTTTTCAATGAAAAGGTGCTGGTAAAAGAACAGCCGACCGTACTCGACCTGGAAATGGCGTTCCGCATCCGGGACCACTACGAATCCTGTAAACGATATGCGCAGAAAAGCCAAACACTCGACATCGCCAAACTGCGCAAGAATCTTTATTCCACTTCCTACCTGTTTCCGGCACAATACCGCAATGCGTTCAAAGGCTGCGAAGCTGCCTGAGCATTGTCATTGGTCTAAAGGGATTTATCATGGAAGCACTGAATTTCGATCTGTTCGACCTTGAGGCGCCGGAAGAATCTCTGGCGCTGCCGTCGCTGGAGAGCCTGGGCTGGAAGCCTCGCTTCACATCACCCGCCGCACTGAAACCGATTGCGGACATTCCCCGCAGCAACTATCGGATCAGGCCGGAGGATGTGCTGTATCCGGCTGGGGCCAAACACAAAATCGCGGCCAACATCACCGCGATCCGGCTTCTGAAGGAGCTGGAACACTCCGGCCGCTCCCCATCGGATGACGAATGCCGGCAGTTGATTCAATACTCCGGTTGGGGCGGGATTCCGCAGGCGTTCGATCCCGACCGGCAGGAGTTCGCCCGGGAGTATGAGGAACTCAAAGCAGCACTGACCGTTCAGGAGTACGTTTCAGCCCGCGCCTCGACGTTGAACTCCCACTACACGCCGAAGTTTCTGATTGAATTTCTGTGGAAAATTGCGGAAAAGGCGGGGATCGCCGGAGGCGAGTTCGGGGAGTTCGGCGCCGGCGTCGGCCACTTTATCGGAATGATGCCGGAACAGATCCGCGGCCGCTTCACGGCGGTGGAAATCGACGACATCTCAGGGCGGATCATGCGGCAACTCTATCCGAATGAGCGAATCATCATCGACGATCTCGCCAAAACATTGATTAAACGCAATTCGCTGGATCTGGTCATCGGCAATGTTCCGTTCGATCAAGTCGGGCCGCACGATTCGGATTATGTCGGCTACAACCTGCACAATTACTGCATTGCGCGCGCACTGGACGCGCTGAAGCCGGGCGGGCTGGCGATTCTGCTGACCACCGCCTCCACGATGGATTCCAAGTCGGTCAATGCCAGAGGCAACTTCGCTTCGAGAGCTGTCTTGCTTGCCGCGATCCGCCTGCCGAATACCGCATTCGAAGAGGTTGGCACCGAAGTGGTCGCGGATATCCTGATATTGCAGAAGGGAGCGGAAAACAGGGAAAAATTCCTTGAACTCCAAGCGATTGAGACGCCGGATCACACCGGAATCATGCGGGTGAATGAATATTTTGCCACCCATCCGGAAATGGTTCTCGGAATTCCGTCCAATACCGGGAAGATGTACGGCAGGGGCGGCAGCGCCACCGTCCTGCCGTTCAGCCGGCCGCTGGCGGAACTTCTGACCGTGCCGGAGCTGGCAGTACAGCAGGTCGAACAGCCGGAGCCCGATCTCTTCGGAGACACCGGAGAACAAACCCTGGAAGTTGAACTGCCGTATCCCATGCGCGAATACACCCTGTTCCAGTTTGACAACCGCATCTGGCAGTGCCGCAACCACCGGGGAGTGCTGTTCACCGACAGAAACGGACGGGAGTTTTCCGGCAACGAATGGCGCAAGCTGGAACACTTCATTGATTTCAAGGAAACCTTGAATACCCTGCTGGCGCTTCAGCTCGATCCGCAGGCCGCCGCCATCGCCATCGAAGGGAAGCGGGCTCTGCTGAACCGTCAATACGACTACCATGTCAGGCAGTTCGGCCGCCTCAACAACCGGATCGTCCACCGCAATATGCAGGAGGACCCGGATTACCTGAAACTCGCCGCGACCGAAAACATCCGCAAAGTGGTGGAAACGACGCTTGACGGCATCAAAACGCATAAGCTGGTCTACGAAAAGGGAGACATCTATTTCAAGCGGACGCAGCACCCGTGGAAAGAACCGGATTCGGCAGAGGACATCGTGCAGGCGGGCCTGATCTCCCACGCCTACCGGCACCGGATCGACATGGAATACGTTGCGGAGCTGGTGAAGCTCGATCAGGCGGAAGCCCTGAAACTGCTGCTGGCCTCCGGCGAGTTTTTCGAGGAACCGGTCACGCGGGAAATCCAGCTCAAAAGCGAATACCTTTCGGGGAATGTCGTCCGGAAACTGCAGATCGCCCGCGAACTGGCTCCGCAGAACGTCCCGGCGCTGGAAGCGGTGCAGCCTAAGCCGCTGCGGATCGAGGAGATCGACTTCCAACTGGGCAGTTTCTGGATTCCGCCGGAGATCGTTCAAAACTGGCTCGAAACCTCATTCGAGACCAGATGCCGGGTATCCTATGCGAAAGCCGAGGACAAATGGTATGTGACGGCAGACTTCGCCGAGCGATACAGCGTGACGGAATTCCAGATCGCCGACTGGAACCTTTTCCGGCTGGTGGAAGCTGCTCTGAACCTGAAAG
The DNA here is from genome assembly GCF_009695545.1 of Victivallis lenta. Lineage (NCBI taxonomy): Bacteria > Pseudomonadati > Lentisphaerota > Lentisphaeria > Victivallales > Victivallaceae > Victivallis > Victivallis lenta. Next base: position 46,233 of record NZ_VUNS01000024.1, read on the forward strand.
AACCGGCTGTGTACCGCAAAGAGTACGATGCGGACAATGAGGAAAAGCTGGTGCTCGACCAGGAGGCGACATTGACCGCCCGACGATACAAAAACGAGTTGAAGAACCGGTTCCGCAACTACGTCATGGACTCCCCCGAGGCCGCCGAACAACTGGAAAGTATCTACAACGCCATTTTCAACTCCCATGTGACGCGGCAGTACGAGTTGCCCGCCTTCGACGTTTATCCCGGAGCGGTCGACATCGTCAACGGCAGGAAATTCATCCTGCGGGAGTATCAGAAGCGGGCGGTCAGCCGCTGCATCGAAGGCAACGCCCTGCTGGCGCACTGCGTCGGAGCCGGTAAAACCGCCATCATGGTCACCGGAGCGATGGAACTGAAGCGGCTCCGGCTGGCGAGCAAAACGCTGATCGTGGTCCAGAATGCGACGCTGCGCCAGTTCGCCGAATTCGCCCCGAAGCTCTACCCCCACGCCCAAATCCTGATCGCCGACAAAAAGGATCTGGTCAGGGAGAAGCGGAAGCGGTTCATGTCCCGCATCGCGGTCGGCGACTGGGATATGGTGATTATGGCGCAATCCTCGTTCGATATGATCAAGGACGATCCCGACCTGGTGGCCCGGCATTATGAAGAGCAGATCGCCGAGCTTGAACAGATCATCGAAGAGAGCGAAGATCAGGCCACCATCAAGAATGTGGAGCGGCAGAAAAAGCGTCTGCTGAAGATGCTCGACAAGCTGAACGACAAAAAAGCCGAAGAGGATATCATCTATTTCTCGGACCTCGGCATCGACGCGCTGATGATCGATGAAGCGCACGCCTACAAACGCAACTTCTTCCCGACCAAGCTGCAGCGCATCCGGGGACTTGACCGCAGCGCCAGCCAGAGGGCGTTCTCATTGTGTCTGAAAATCCGCTATATCATGGAGAAAACCGGCGGCCGCAACATCTACTTTTCCACCGGAACGCCGGTCACCAATACCATTGCGGAACTCTGGAACATGATCCGGTACATCAGCCCCGCAACGCTGGAGGAGTTCGGCATCAGCACCTTCGACCGTTTCGCCTCGGTATTCTGCGGTGTGGAGGTGGCGCTGGAGCAGGATGCGGCGGGACGCTTCCGGATGATACAGCGCTTCGCCAAATACTGCAACGTGATCGAACTTTCGAAGATGTTCCGAAGTGTCGCCGACGTGATTCTGGAAGAGGATCTGGCCGGAGTGGAGCGTCCTCCGATCAAAGGGGGCCGTCCCGAACAGGTCAATATTCCGCGCAGCCCGGTGATTTCCAGATTCATGGACTACCTCTGCGACCTGTACGAATGGTATGAGGATCACCCGGACAAGCGGCTGCTTTCGCATATTCCGCTGCTGATCTACGGCATGAGCCGCAAGGTGACGATCGATCCGAGGCTGATCGATCCGCGTTTTCAGGATGACCCGGAATCCAAGCTGAATGTCTGCGTCCGCAATATTCTTGACAAATACCGGACCTATGAGTCCGTCAAAGGGGCGCAGGTGGTCTTTTGCGACCTTTACCGCAATGTCTGCAACGGCGTCGAGCTGTTCAATGCCTGGCAGGAGATCAAGCGCAAACTGGTCGCCAACGGCATCCCCGCCGATGAGATCGCCGTAATCGGCGATTACAACATCGACAAGCAGAAAGCCGACCTGTTCGAGCGGGTGAATTCGGGAGAGGTCCGCATAATCATCGGCTCGACCATGAAGCTCGGGACCGGCGTCAACATTCAGGAACGCCTCGCGGTCGAACACGACCTCGACTGTCCGTTCCGGCCTGCCGACGTAGAGCAGCGCAAGGGACGCATCGTTCGTCAGGGCAACATCCTCGAAGAGGTGGAGATCATCCGCTATGGAATCGAGCAGACGCTTGACGCCGGAATGTACGCGATCCTCGAACGCAAGCAGAAATTCATCAACGACGCGATGAAGGGCCGCAGTTCCCGCACCGTTCAGGAGATCAACGATGACTGCGCGCTGGACTACGCCAGCTTCTCGGCCGCGATTTCCGGCAATCCGAAACTCAGGCGCAAGGTCGTAATCGAAACCCGCCTCAAGGAGCTGGATGTACTGGAGTTCCAATACCGGCGGAATCTCCGCAGCCGGCAGGAGCAGCAGAAGGCGCTGGCCCGGCAGATCCCCGAGATGCAAAAAGAGATCCCGGAGCTGGAAAAATTCATTCAAGCCTATCCGGAGCTCCCGCTCGGAAGCCTTCCGATCTACTACGGCGACCGGGAACTGACCGGGACGCTGAAAAACAAAATGGAAGTGTTGGACCACATCCTGCGCGACGCTTTCAGAGCTGCCGCGAGGAATAGTTCGTTTGCGAATCCGGAGGGGATGCAGATCATGAAGCCGCTGACCATCGGCACGCTCAAATTCCAACTGGTCGCCAAGGGGTGCAGGGGGTGGCTCGATTATGACACCAAGCAGTCATGCGTGCAGTATCAGTTCGCCGGCCTGGAGTTGCCGAATCTCCCGGTGCAACTGCAGAAAGAAGCGGATGACGCCGAAAAACTGCTCAACGGCATCCGTAATCTCGTCGCGAACAAAGCCCGGGAACTGGAAAAAAGCCGTCAGGAACTGGCGGCGAAGATCGCCCGGCTCGCCAAGCTCCAGTCAACTCCGCCCGAAGAATTCGACGCGACCGGCGAACGCAGCGCCCTGTCGCTGGAGCTCGAACAGATCATCTACGAACTCAACAAAACCAGCGAAGGGATGCGCAAACGATATGAATCTGAAGAGGAACCGCTTCTCTCTGACTACTTTCCCATGCTCGGTAAAGTCAAAGCTCTCGGTAACGTCGAAATCATCGACGGCAGCGAGGAAGATGCGGCAGAGGAAGAGAGCGCATGACTACGGTCGAAATTCTTTCGCCGTCAATGAAGCGATTTCCTTATAATGTTTTTTATTGGCACTGCAAAGAGTTATTGTATGCTCACAGGCAGTCGCAAAAATCAAAGCATCAGCGAGTCCCATGCCGGATTTTAAACAGAATTCCTCCATGAAAACGGTCGCCCGAAGCGAGATGTTTTCATCAATCGGCACGGTTTGAAAGCCCAGCGAGGACAGAAAATCCTTGATCAGCTTTTGCTCGGCCTTATTTCGTGCTCCCTGAATCAGCTCCATGTATGTGACGGCGGAAATGAAACGGTCTTCCGCATCGTCAATCACTGCCGCCGCCTTCGGATTGCCGCGCAAGGCCCAGATCAACACATCGGTATCGAAGAGCATCAGAAACTCCTCGGCTTACGAAGTTCGCGAACATACGCGGAAACATCCTGCATATCTTCACGGTCGGCCCACATGCCGAATGCCGCAAGGTCGGTTGCTTTTATCTTCCTGGCCTGCTTTTCACCGGCAGGTACGATAACCGCCATCTTGCGACGGCGGCGAGTCAGCGTCACACGCTCATTGCGTTCGAGTGCCGACATGACTTTCTTCATATTTTTTCTCAGATCAAGGATACTTGCTTCCATTGCATACCTCCAAAGTGTACATGACAACTATACACTTTATTGATAAAAAATCAAGAGAATATTCTTCTCAAAGTTAATCTCTTCGACATTGGATATCTATGCAGCATCAAAAATATAAGATACAACCCTTTATCTATCATTCCTCCGGCGCAAAGCGCCGGGTGGTTGGTCTGCGAAGCGAGGAATTTCCCGGCCCTGTGAGGTGAGCCGGGAAATTCCCGACGGAATATCCTCAACGCGAAAGGAAAGCAGAACATGAACACGAAACTTCCCGTCAGTCGAATTCAGTGTGAACCGGACCGTACCTACAACAAAGCGGATGACATGCACCTGCGTGCGAGCATCAAAAGCCGGCTGGACAAAGGCCTGAAGCCGCTGCTGCAGCCGGTCGCGCTGAAGAAGCTGGAAAACAATCCCGATTACGATTATGCGGTGGACGACGGCCGCCGCCGTTTTCTGGCGCTGCTCGACTTCAAATTCACGGAACTCGAACTCGGTCAGGAGGCGATCCTGATTGACGGCGATTCGGAGATCAACGCCTATCTGGCGAACCAGCATACGAACCTCTCGCTGGCGGAAGAGATCGCCAAGCTCTATTCCATGCGGGAAAAATTCCCGACGCTGGACGGCCTCGCCGCGGAGATCGGCCACTCTCCGAGCTGGGTGGCGCGCCGGCTCAATCTGCTGAACCTTTCCGAACTCTGGAAGAAGGCGATGGAGGGCAAGACCTTCGGCTATATGACGGTTTCGCACTACGAAACGATCGCGACGTTTCCGCCGGAGATTCAGGATAATATTTTCGATTACATCCGCGGCGTCGAGGGCCGGGAGTTGAAAACCATGAGCGTACGCAAATTCAGCGAAACGCTGTATGACCGGTTCGCCACGCTGCTGTCGAGCCTGCCGTGGCCGGAAGAAGGGTGCGGCGAATGTCCGGCCTGCCGGGAACGCCGGGATTCCGGCTTTCTGTTCGCCAATCTGCTCCCCGAACCGCGCTGCATGAACCGGGAATATCTGGAAAAAAAGCGCAAGGAATATGTGGCCGGCCTTGCCGCACAGGAGCCGGAGACGGTTCTTGTATCGCAGAAGTACCACACTCAGGAAGAGGATGACCAAAAAGATGATGAAGATCCATTGGCGGGAAATCCGGTTCTCGGTCCCGGCGACTGGCGCGAAACCGACAAACCGGAGGAAGGTGTTCCGGCGATCATCGCGGACGGGCCGCGCGCGGGAACGAAAATCACGATCCAGCGCCCGAAAGCCTCTGAGGAAGCCGCTCCGAAAAAGAGCAAAACGCTGGCCGAGCGCAAGGAAGCGAAGATGCGCCAGCGCAAACGCAAGGCCATCGACATGCTGATGACCGCGATCAGGGATGGCAAAGCCGCGACTCCCTCCCGGACCGCGATTTACCTGATGATCGCCTGCAAAGGGACCAAGCCGGCCTGCGGCAGCCAGTTCGACTATAAAACGAAAAAGCATGTCAATGCAGCCGGCCTGCCGGACAAAATTCAAAGCTACTGCTCCCTCGATGCGCGGGAACTGACCGCCTCCGGACAGCTCGACGATCTGCTCTGGAACCGGGTCTGCGAAAATATCTTTTCCGAACTCACGTATGGGCAGAGCGGCCCCGAAGAACCGCGCTGGCAGGAAGCGGAGCTGATTGCTGGGCTGGTACAGTTCGATCTGGCCAAGGCGCTCGAAGAAACTACCGCCCTGTTGCCCGATCCGAAAGCCTGGGAGGCGTTGGCCAGAGCCGAGGCGAAACAGCCCGTGCCCCAAGCGGCCTGAGGATCGAATCCGGTGTTGATTTCACCTTGGAAACGCCGCTCCGCCGCCGAAAGGGCGGACGGGCGGGCGTTTCGTCAGTGAAAGGTGAAATCAACAACCAACCACAGGAGGTGCAGAATGGGTACGAAAATCAATGAAATGACCATGACGGAGATCGTGAACCGCGCGGTGGAGCTCGGCTTCCCGATGCGCAAAGCGAAGGGCGAAGTGTATTTCCACTGGAACAGCTCGCGCGAACTGGAAGCCTACCAGTTCGTTCTGGAACATGATCCGGAACTGGCGGATGAGGATGACGACTATCCGGACGACGCGGCGTGAGGTGAAGTCATGCAGGACATCTATCAGGAAATCACCGACCGGATGATTGCCGAACTCGAAAAGGGCAGGATTCCGTGGCATTGTCCATGGCGCCCGGCAGAGTGGCGTCACCGCAATCTGATCAGCGGGAAACCCTATCGCGGAATCAATGCGATTCTGCTGGCGATGAGTCCGTATGCTTCGCCGTTCTGGCTGACCATGCGGCAGCTCCGGAAACTCGGAGGCGAACTGCGTCCGAACGAGGAAGGTTCGGCTGTCGTATTCTGGAAATTGTTTGAAAAAGACGAGGACACCATATTGCCGGTATTGCGCTTTTATACCGTTTACAATCTCGAACAGACATATGGTATTCCGGCAAAGCACATTCCGCAGCTTCCGCCACGGGCAATCATCGAATTCAATCCGATCGAAGCCGCCGAGGAGATCATCGCTGGGTATGAGGATTGCCCGCCGATCATCCACGGCGGCAACAGCGCCAGCTACAGCCCGTCACTGGACCGGATCAGAATGCCCAACCGCGTCCAGTTTGAGAATGAGGAGGAATACTACAGCACCCTGTTTCATGAAGCCACGCATTCGACCGGACACAAATCTCGGCTGAACCGCCCCGGAATGGAACACATCAGTTTCGGCAGCGAAGTCTACTCCAAAGAGGAGCTGATCGCCGAAATGGGCGCCGCATTCCTTTGTACGCAGACCGGAATCGAACACGCCACAATCAAAAACTCCGCCGCCTACATCCAGAACTGGCTGGAACATCTGCGCAACGACAAAAAGCTGGTACTGCAGGCAGCACAGAAAGCTCAGAAAGCGGTGGATTACATTCTCAAGCCCGTTCAAACGCAGGAGAAAGCCGCATGAAAACTTTCCGAAACTGGACAGCAACGGCCATGTCATTGACTTCTTTCCTCAAACCGGGTGACGAGGTCGATCAGGAGATGGCCGACTACTTCATCAATGCAGTCCCGCCGAAAACCATGACCACCGACTTGATTCAGCTCGGAGAACCGCACGATCACTTCCGGGATCAAGACCGGAAATACCGTCCGGTCTTTGCCACGCTGAAGCGGCAGGGAGGAAAATGGTTCTATGCCGGGATATGTTTTTCCGGCCAGTCCGAGCCGGCCCGTCACCATCTTTTCGTAACGCTGGAATCCGAAGTGCCGGATTTCGGATTCAAATACTATCGGAGTCTATGCAATCCCAAGCTCCAATATTTGCGGGACCGGTTCGGATATTGGCATGGGCTGGATTCCACCGGCAAGCCGGACGGCCCGCTGAAGGCTGGAATCGTCGTTCATATCTGTAACGCTGGCGGGACACGGATTTCAGAAGAAACCACTCGGCAATGGGAAGTATGACATGGGACAAATTTATACTCTGACGGAGCACTGCCCGGAATGCGGCGGTAACGAAATTCAGGTCATCGACCGCATCCTGAACGAGGAAACCCGCGAATATGAAAACCGCTGTATCTGCTGGTCGTGCGGACACGACTGGCACGAAACAGAAGAGAACAAAGAGGGCTAATTCCATGTATGCAATCTGGAACATCAAAGCAAGTGATATCGCCGCCGAATTGAATCGGTGCGGGACTTATGAGGAACGGAAGATTATCTCCGCTGCCGAAAAACTCGGCTATACCTGTATCGAAGAAAACGGCGATATGCTTGAAGCCATAGACCCCAATGGAGACCGTACAATTATCGCTGAACAATAAATTACTCAAAAGGAAATATCACAATGAGTTATGGCTCTGCTTACAGCTCGCTGTTTGTCATTTGCAAAACAGTGAAGCAACGGGATGAACTGCTGGCTCGCTTTCAAAAAGAGAAACCGGGTCAGGGAGAGTTTATTGCTGAACTGCTTTCGGCAAGTTCGCCTCTGTATATCGACATCGATTTCCCCTCTGGTGAAGTATCACGCAATCTCGACAATTATCTTCTGGAACTTGATCGCTGGCTTTACGAGAATTTCAACCTCCGTCTGAAAGGCCACTGGCAGTTGGAGGTTGATGACGGCGATTTTCGATGTGAAATCGCGGAAGGAAAAATTTCCGATGCCGCTTTGAACTGGCTGAAAACCTATACGGTGGAACAGATCAATGACATCCGCAGATATGCCGAAAATATGTATCTGCCGGAATCCACATCTGTGTCTGATGATCCGGTGTTCATCTGCCCGAGCTGCAAGACGAGATCAGTCGAGATCGTAATGGTCGACTGCACCGTTTCGGAAGAAATCCATTATCAAAATGGCGAACTGGTTTATGGTTTTCCGAAAATCCATGACAGTCTGAACTCTCATTACCAATGCAGCAACTGCGGATGGCGGCTCCCCGTCACGCCCAATCCAGTTGACGATGGCGTCTTGGAAAAGTGGCTGCGGCAGCGACCGCAAACTCCGGATGCTTTTCCGGACTATGCAGAGGAGATGTTCAAGCTCATCCGGAAGACTGGGCATCAGGCGGTAAAATTCTGCAACTGGCGGTTGGACCTGAAAGTGAAACGGAGTATGCCGCCCTTCTTCCTGCCGGGACTCTGCCCGACAACCTATCCGGATGCCGATCCGTCGCTGGATGACGATCTGCGGATGATCTGCCGTGATTTCGTTCACCATGCTCTTGCCTCCGAATGCTGTCAGGAAGCACCGCTGGATAAAACCATCTACACAGCCTCTGACATCAACGAGCTGGAACCGTGAAAGTTTGCTCAAATTGCTGTGGTTCACAATGTATCCGGCTCCGGGCGGTTTTATCACCGCCCGTTTTTTCTGATGGGAGTTTTGTCCCCGCTGGAAGCGAGGGACAAAACTCGGAAAGGAAACTTAGATGAACAACAAAAATGAAAAAATCCTCTACCGCGTCAAAAGCAACCGTTTCCTCTTTGTCGCCAAAGCAGTCTGGAACATCATCTGGTTCAGCATTGGAACCACGATAAGCATCGGCCTTGGAACTCTGCTGCTCAGTGGAATTCTCGGCTTTCTCTGCAATGACAACAAACTGAATCTGCCGGTCGTTTATCTCGGAGCGATCCTGATTCCGTTGACGATCGCCGTCAGAATCCTCCACATCATCTTGCTTCGGAAGAATCAGTTTTACACGATCAGCACCCAAAGCATAACCAGCGAAGGCGGGGTACTGATCCGCTTCAACCACACCTTCCGCCGGAACCAGATTCAAAGCGTAAGTTACACGCAGACCCTGATCCAGCAGCTCCTCGGCTGCGGCAACATCGTGGTCAGCACCGCGGCTTCCAGCCGAGGCGGAATCATTCTGACCAATATCGATCACGTGCAGGAAATATATAAGGCGATCAGCTATAACCGGTAAGCAAAATATTGCCGTCCCAGATAACATGTTTTCCAAGCGAGACAAAGACAAATGGCGCCGCCATAACTTTCTAAATGAAAGCGTCAAGTTTCTTCTGTTCTTCGGCAGTCGGAACTGATTTTCCATGTTCCCAAGCTGAGATTTTTTTAACGGAAACGCCGAGAACTTCAGCAAGCTTGATCTGGGACAATCCTTTTGCTTTCCGACGACTGCGGAGTGTTTCCGGAATACCCGGCGTTGAGGCTGGTGAAACAATCTCCGGCTCCGAAGTCAGCAAAAACATACCCGGAACAGCCGGCGGTGGCATTTCCTGCCCCAGGCGCACGGTCAGATTGACGGAACCCGCTTCCGGCACCAATTGGAAATCTTCAATGGTAAACCGCAATTCAGGATATTGCCGATTTTTCCGATCAACAAGTTCGATAATCTCCTGGCGAATCATCCGCTGTTCATCCGGTGACAGCCGGGCCTGCTGGAACACGGAATCAATCCGCAACTGCCGACCGGTTACGGCAAGGTTCCAAGCCGTAATGCCCATTTTGAAAACAATCTCCCGGCCAACCAGATCACATTCCTGACTGTCATCGATATATTCCGGTAAAATCGGCAAACACAATTTGTAGAGAGCTTCTGCTGTCTGCTTCGATATGATTTCCCGGTCCAGAGCTTCCTGCCGCGCCTCCGCACGATATCTGGCCAGACGCTTGGCCGCTTTATTCTTCTTTCCCATAAAACTCCTCCTCAAAAGAAAAGTTTGACAAATTCTGCAGTCAGATTTGCTCCGGCACGTTTATCTGACGGAGTGGCTGAAACTGATGTAAAAAATGCGGAGTTATCACGACGCAGCTTATAATGTTTCCGGCCTTTGGTTACCCCAAATCCTAATTTTTCCAATGCTGCAATCTGGGATTCTTGTGCGTTCCAACCTTTCAAGACAGTGCAAGCCTCATTCCGCAGTGCGGCACGAACACCGATTTCGTGATTTACCGACAGAAGCGCTTCGCAGATCTCCCGCCGACGGCACTTGGTTTCTTCCGGAATATTCTTGACTTCTTTTCTGATCAGTTCTACCAGAAAATCATGAATTTCTCCTTCACAATATTCAGGAAGGAGTGGTTTTCGCAATAATTCCGCCATACTTCCTTCTCCAGTCTTTCCGTCACCCTTACAATTACCCGATAAACACAACAATATATCATTTTTTTCCCAGATTTACAACATTTTTACAATTCCATGAACTACTCTTCCTGTTGAAGCAGCCGGATTTTCAGCTTTGTCCCGTCGATTTTCCACACCCTTTCAACCTGTAGGTTCTCGAAGAGTTCCTGTAAGGATGTCGGGGAATCGATCTGGACTATGCCATGTTCACACTCGAATGAGAGCGACAGAAAATCCACGGTTGCCCGGATTCTGCTGATATTTTCCCAGCCGATCAGCAGATGTTCTTGCGACAGTACCAGCCACAGGCGCGGCAGGTGTGTCCCCGGCGCCAGCAAGCTCCAATATTTTTCCTGACTCATCGTTTATTCTCCCTTCGGTTGATTATAAATCCATTCCACGCCCGGAATCCTTTGGGATCTCCGGCGGCGCCGGAAAACGGGGCTGCGCCCGTTCCGGCGATCTGCTTTTAACGGCTTTCTCCTTCTTCGGTTTCGGCTTCGATTCCGGTTCCAACTCTTTCTGAGCAGCCTCGCGCTCATTGAGCTTGCGCTTTTCCTCTTCAACCCATGCATCGAACTCCTCCCAACCCCACGAATTGCGGGACCGTGCTGGAACGCCGACCTTTTCAAGTACCGGCTCCGATTCCAGCTTTTCCAGCTCCGAGGGGTTGTGTTTTTCTTCCGCATTCCATCTCTCCGAACTATGATGATCCTCCTGAGCGGCTGTTCTTTCAACTCCCGGCTCCGGATCATTCCCGCCATGCTTGCGCTTTTCCTCTTCGATCCATGCCTCGAACTCATCCCATCCCCATGAACTACGAGAACGGGCTGGAGCATTGTTTTTTCTCACCGCCGGCTTCGGCTCATCCGGAACGGCGTTTCCCTGACGAATCAGTTCTTTTATGACCGGTTCCGATTCAAGCGGCTTTGGAGGCTGGACCGCCGGAAATTCGACGGCGTGTTCCTTTTCAAGTTCAAGCAATGTCTTTTCCGTAACGATTCCGAAACCGTATCTGGCATTGCGACTGCGGCGGTCCGCCACTCTCCGACAATAACGCCTTACCCGGGCCGCCACTCCCTTCAGATATCTCCGCAACTTCCTCAGTCGCCCTTCCACAGACTTGTACTCTGTATCCGGCCGCTTCTCTGCCGCCAGCAGCCGAACCTCCTCCGGCAAAGGCCGCCGTTCCGGAACGCGGGGAATCTCCCCCTCATCGACCAGATCATGCACGCTCAGGCGGCATTTTTTATCTTTCAATAACTGTTCTTTCAGAAACTCTTTATCCGGACAGTGCAGCGCCATATTCAACCGCCCGCGACTCAGGGCCACATAGAAACTTTTCCGGTCTATCTCCTGCGCCGCCACAACCACCGTATCGGCGGTCCGCCCCTGTGACTTGTAGGAGGTTGTAACCCAGCCGGGACTGATCGCTGAGCAGTTCTCCGGAAAATCAACCAGTTCCCGGTCGGTTCCATCGGCGTTCAGCAGCATGATCTTTGCCGGATCATCAACGATCCGGGCGAGGTTGCCGTTATAGATTTTCCGGCTTTTCAGGTTGACGCCGAACTGGATCACATCCCCCGGGCAAAGTTCCATTTCCCGCAGTTCTCCCGCTTCGATATAACCCGCCGACCGCCGGAGGTGGATCGACTTGCCGCTGGTGAAATGCAGCATTCCGTCTGCGATCGATTCGACCACCGCATATTCGCCCGCCTCCGCGATATCCTTGAGGCTGCGCACAAAGGATACCGCCATGCCGGGGCGATAGTTCGCAGCCTCCGCCAGCATGGCTTTCTCCCACCGCCAACTGCGGAATACCGGCAGCATTCGTCCGGTTCGAGCAATCACTCCGGCCGTCTTCAGCCGTTCGCGGACGGCGGAGGTCAGGTTGTCGCACTCGTCATGTGTCGGCGCCACCAGAATCGCCCGTTCGGGAAAACGGCCGTTTTCCGTGAACTCCAGATAGCTCTCCGCCGCTTTCTTCAGGTAGTCGGATTTCCCTTCATGAATAAAACCGTTCTCCTCGAATGTATCGAAAGCCGCCTGAAAATAGCCGTCGGCACAATAGGCAATCCCGGCGCGGTAGTTCTCGGACTGCTGCCGACGGATCGTTCTCAGCTCGAAGCGTGCAATCCCGGAATGGTTTTCCAGCAGCCGGAAGAAGTCGCCGCTTTCAACGGAAGTATGCTGCCGGGCGTCGCCGACGAACAGCACCCGGTAGTCGTTCTCGTTGGCGAGCCGGATAATCTCCGCGCCTTCGCGCAGAGAATTCAGTCCGCTTTCATCGATGATCACGTAACTGCCCGCTTCCGGTTTCTTTTCCGAAAGCAAAAAGCTCGCGACGGTGCTTGAATACTGAAATCCTTCCCCTTTCAGCACCTCAACCGCGCTGTTGGTCGGCGCGATCAGGTAAATGCGTTCGAGGCCGCAGCTTTGAAGGCCCCGGCAAAGTTCCTGCAAAGTCGAGGTCTTGCCGGAACCGGCCACGCCCCGGAACAGGTTGAAACGATCCGGAGAGTTCAGCAGCCCATGAATGATCGCGGCCTGTTCCTGCCGGCTCTCTTCGCCCGGAAATGCTTCGAATTCCGGCGCGATGGGAGTAAGCAGATTACGCTGGCGTTCTACTGCTTCAATCGCGTAGAGTTCACGGTCGATTACCTCCTGCGGCGAATACCACGGATTCTCCTTCAGCCCTCCGAGGTTGCACAGCTCCGGTACGTGCGGAACGGCCTGTTTCAAAACCTCCAGCTCAACATGGCCGAGGTTCCGGTTCAGGACCTCACCGAGAATCTTGTCGAGCTTCAGAACGCTTTCGCGTTCGTATAACTGCGGCAGGGCTTCCCGGATCATCCGGACGCAGGTTTCGATATCATTTCCCGGCAGGCTGCCGGTGTGCCTCCCGGCTTCCCGGACCATCTCATTCAGTTCCCGGCGCTGTTCATCCGAAAGCTGCGAAAGCTGGAACTGCCGCACCTTCGCCCGGTCGGAAGTTTTCAGCTTGTTTTCGCGGGTCGTCATCGAAAGAAAATTATTCTCCGCGAACGTCGGTTTCCGGCCATGCTCCGCGATGAATTTCTGTTCTTCGGCCTCAATCTCACGGCGGCGTTTCGAGTAGAGTTCCATCACCTCCGCCGAAACGCCTTTCAGGTCGAACCAGACGATCCGGCCTTTCTCGTCGCGGTGGTCAACCGTTTCGTAACCGAGTTCCCGGCATTTCCGGGCCAGATGGTTGTGGTAGACCTTCCCGGCGTAGCGAATCGCCCGGCACATCTCCAGGGCCTCCAGGGCCTTATAATTGCCGTCGGCGTCCTGCGTCAGATTGACCACCACATTATGCGTATGGAGCTGCGGATCGAGCGCACGGCTGGTGTCGTGCGTGAACCGCGCATAAAGGAGTTTGCCGGTAAGCTCATAGTTCCGGGTTTTCACATTTTCGCCCGTCCGCACCCGGACCGCGGCCAGATCTTCCAGTTCGTGCATCGCCGCCTGAACCGCCTCCTCATGGGCCTGAAGCAGCCGGGAATCGAACAATGAAATGATCGATACCGACTTCGGAGCCGCACATTGAAAATCAAAGAACCGGACGCCTGATTTTACAGTCCGCTGCGTCAGTTTTTCCAGGGTTTTAGGATTGATGTTCCGTTGAAACAAGCTGAACTCCTCCGAACTGACCGCATCCCACAAATCGAACTCCAACGCCAACCGTCCACACCATCTTCCCTGTACTTTTTCATGCTCCGAATAATAATCATTCGAAGAAAGATGATTCATATAAAAAGAACGACCATCCCCACGAACAGCCTTAATCTTCGTCATATTGAACATAGCTCCAACACCTTCTTTCAAAAGAAAAAAATCCCTTTTGAAACTCAATGTAAAAGCCATAAATCAAGCTTACAATGACCAGACTCATCCTAAACCTGAACACCTGCCCAAGATGTACACTTTTCAAAGAGAAGAGAAAAAATAGGAAACGCAATACTCCTAACTGTGTTAGGCCGGCAGAAAAAAGCGTTAAATTGCGTTAACTGATTTAACGCTTTGAAAACAGGTACGCCGATAGCATTAAATATTTTAATGCTTATATGGCGTAATTATCTAATCATAAACGAAAAATGACGGGACTTGAAATCCGGTAATCAGCCTGTATAGTATGATGGTTGAAGGAGAAAACAGCTATGCCGGGAAAAGAAAGCACACCACCATTCCAAAGTAAACTGACGCCGTACCGGAATGAAATTCTGAAGGCATGGTTTCGGCGCCAGACCTTGAAGGAGATTCAGGCCATGCTGCAGAAACACGGCGTCACAATCTCCCTGCCGGGGATTTCCCTTTTCATCAAGCGGCACAAGAATAAATACGATCCGAAAGCGGAACTGCAAAAGAAACGGGTGCAGACAGCAAAAGCCTCACCTCGGAAAAACAGACTACTCAGTTACAGGCGTTGGAGGAAGGTACTGGTCCGCGATTCTTCCGAAGTAGCCCGGGAATATGACCGAAAGCGTAGATCGTGTCGTCAATAGCTAAAAGACCTAAGTCGCAATACACCTGATTTGTACTGTAGCAAGAAACGAAGCGGTGTTTTTAGCATATCTGGTTGCGACTCCGCGCCAACGTTTTTAATATCATGAATGCATTCTCGACAAGATGCCGTAACTTGTACAACTCCTTATCGTATTCACGTTGCATTTTGCGATTCTTTCTTGGGGGAATAACTGCCTTCATCCCTGCTTTTTCCGCTTTCTCGACAATTGCGTCCGAATCATAACCACGGTCTGCCAGAAGAACCTTCGCTTTGATGTTATCAATCAAGGCTTCAGCCTGCTTACAATCCGCTGTGGTACCTTCTGTAATAAGGATTCTGACCGGCATACCATACGCATCCACGGCCAAATGTATCTTGGTATTGAGCCCCCTTTTGTCTTGGCCATATCTTGATTTCCTCCACGTGCACCGCTTCCATGTGCATGAACTTTGACATGACTCGCATCAATCATTAACAACTCAAATTCCGGATTATCAATTAATTCCACAAGAAGATTCTCCCAAACTCCTTTGTCGCGCCAGCGGCAAAAGCATCGGTGGGTATTTTTCCAATCTCCATAACTTGGCGGTAAATCACGCCAAGGTGCCCCCGTTCGTAAAATCCAAAATACCGCATTGATAAATTGCCGGTTGTCGCGAGCGTTGCCGCCCCAGGTTCCCTTGCGTCCCGGCAGCAAAAATTCAATTTTAGCCCAAGATTCATCCGATATATCATGTCGTTCGTATGCATTCGCCATTTTTCTTACATCCTTTTTTGACGTTTGTATAATATAGCACACATCTATTGACGACACAATCTAGGACAGGTGTGATCTGAAGTTTTTATCGAAGGCCAAGTGGCATTTCTCCACCCTGGTGACATTTCTGAAGTGGAATCTTTTCGTCTATCGGGATTTACTGCAATGGTTGGATCAACCATTCACAAAACCGCCGGAGCCGGATTTATTTCAACCTGAGTTCGCTTTTTAGGACAGCAGATTTACAACAAGGGGGGGCTACTTTTGAGAATTGGTGTGAAATAGATGAAAATGAGGGGGCGTAATCAGAAAATTATGCCGTTTTGAAAATTGTTAGATACCATGTATAGGTGACAAGCAATTGTCGGAGTAGAAAAGAACTCCTTTGTCGAGTAACTTTGGAAATTTACTCAAACCAAATTACCGAAAAAGGAGCTCAAAAATGCAGAGAAAAGGTAATGCCATTCGCAGTGAAAGTCAAGTCAAGAACCAGATAAGTGTCGGAATTGATATGGGAGGCAGTCTCTGGGCAACAGCCGTTCAGGACTGGGAAGCGGGAAAAATGAGTTATTACGGTTTGAAAGACAAGGTTGATCAAAGCAAAGAGGATCGCGTGTTTGAGCTGGTCACAAATTTGCTTCATAGTGGCAAACGCGTAGATATTTTCTATGAAGCAGGTCGCTATGGCTACTGGCCAGCTCGTAAGTTGATTGCACTTGGTGCGAATGTTCATATCCTTCCGATCAACAAGTTGAAAGTGATTATGAGTGGAAAGACGATCAAGACGGACAAACTTGATGCAAAATTCCTTGCCGCCTTGCACCCCTCGGATCATATACCAACAGTTTACATCCCGTCCTTGGAAGAGGAAGGTCGTCGGGATGCGGAACGAGAATGGGATCGTATCAAAAAATCAATAGATCGCGTAAACGCTCAAATGATTTCTTTGATAGAACGCACACCGTTGCCAGGTTTTAAATCACACCGGACGGCGGTAGAGTGGCGCAAGGCAATTAGAAAATGGTCGAAATTGCCGGAATGGGCAGAATGTCCCAGCTTGTTGTTGCTTCGGCTTCCCAATTTGCTTGCCGAACTGGAGTTGTTCGAGAAAGAACTGGCTGGTTGGAAACAGACCATCCAGAAATTCCAGAATCACGATGAAGAAACTTCCAAACAAAATGGCAACACTGATTCGACGGCAGAAACGGTCAGAAAATTGCAACAGTTTAAAGGTGTCGGAGATCGTTTGTCACGGCACTTGCCTTGGGAGATCGGAGATTTTCACCGTTTTGCCACGGGAAAACAATTTGCCGCATTTTTCGGATTGACACCATGTCCATATGCCAGTGGGACAATGAAAAGAGATCAGGGAATCAGCAAAGCCGGACGCAAAAGTCTGCGAAAAATGGCGATTGAATGTGCATGGCTGTGGTATCGCTGGCAACCGGAAAGTTGGTTGACAAAAAAATGGAAAGACCGCCTTGCGCAAAAAGGACGTAGTCGGAGAACCGCCATTGTCGCGCTCGCACGTCAGTTGATGGTTGCGTTGTGGCGATATGTGGTTAAAGGCGAAGTTATTGAAGGGGCGATTATTAACAAACCAATTGCAGCATAAGCTTATGGTGAATCAACTCGTTTCACCTCCTGGTCTTCGAAAGATGCCGTAGGAAAGGTTGAGAAATTCACCGCCATTTTAAGGAGAACGAAAGGATATTTTTGAACATAGAGGCTACTCGACAAAACTCTTGGTTGCGGATTGCATCCGACACCTTAAAGATAGAGACCTCGAATTCACACGTTTTTCGCATGTGGCATATTATCGGCGAATGTCTGGAACGTTCGCGGTCGATGGAAGGTTGGGAACGATGGCTTACCCGCTGCCGGTGTGAAGTGCTAGAAAATATCTTTTGAAGAACAGAAACAGAGATACAATAAGTTTTGATTTTAGCAAAAAACGACACCTATGGTTACATGGGTAAGGGGAATTACGCTTCGAATATAAGAAAAACTGGAAAAAAGTTACAAAAGTGGCTTGACAAAACCTAACATGGAAGGACAGGTGTGGGATTTTTTATGAAACTCAATCCGTTTGTTATGATGCGGGAGGAGTTTGACGGAACCGGAATCGTGTTCGACCCCGACCGCAACAAAGCAATTTCACTGAATTCCACAGGCGTCGCCGTCTGGAAGGTTCTCGCCTCCGGCGGAACGGAAGCGGACGCAATCCATGCGATTCTCGCCGAATTCTCCGACGTCACGGAAGCGCAGGCGAAACAGGATGTTGCGAAGTTTTTCGGCGTTCTGCGTGAAAAAGGCCTGCTGACCGACGAATGATCTCATGATCTTTTATACGGGAAACAGTATGAAAGGCGTTTTCGCGCCGGGCGACACGCTTGAACTTGAAGCGGTTCCGTTTTCGGAACTCCGTCCGGGCGATATCGTCGCAATCGACGCGGAGCGCCCGTATGTTCACCGCGTGATCCGCATTGAAAAAGACCGCATCATCACGCAGGGCGATAACAACCCGCATCCCGATGAACAGCCGCTGACTCCGGACCGGAGTTTTCAAAAAGTGACCGGCGCCGCCGCATTTGACGGTTCTCCCCGCCGCTTCCGTTCGGGAGAGAATGGGATCACGGATTTCCGGCATCATCAGCGCCGCCGCCGTTTCCGCACCGCGCTCCTGGCCGTTTCCCGGAATATCGGACGAGTGTTTTCCCGGCGTTTCGAACTCCGCGACCGCCTGGACTTCAAAGGGGCGTCTGCTATGGGCGCTTCGGCCTCATCGTCGCCCGCCGAAGTCCGGCGGGCACGTTCCGTTTCCGCAAACTGTTTTGCCGTCTTTTTTCCGTCTTCCGAAAGAGGGAGAATAAACGACGCGATATTTCCGCTGTCCGCAAAGCGGTTCATGCTCCGTCAGGCTTTCCCATTCCTCGCGCAGAAATGTCTGATAAGCAGATCACCGGTTTTCCAGTTTCATCGCTCTGACGACGGCGTGAACGCCATTGGGGAATCGGAAGATCGCGGTTTATGATTATTTCTTCAAATTCACGCTTCGGAACCGAATCCGGCACTTGACGAAACAGACTTGCTGATGTATTCTTCCCTACGGAGTCTTTCCGGTTTTCAGACAGCCGCAGCATACAGACAAACCGGCTCCACTGTTTTTCCGCCCCTTCCCCAAATTGCCGGAACGGTGCGCAACACAAAAAATTTGAAGGAGTTGAAATGCCCCGTGAAGGATTTTTTTCCGAAGCCGATGTGAAAATGGTTCCGGAATGTTCCGTTGCCATTGAAAAAGCATATCAGATGGAACAAGTGCCGATGCATCAGCATGAATTCACGGAAATCGCCTTTGTTGCCAGAGGAACGGCGATCCACCACCATGTGACGACGGATGGCACGCATCATACCGACAGCCTGATTCAGGGAGATGTCTTTTCCATTCAGAAAGGGGAGCGGCATGGATATGATGCGTGCGGAACAATGGTTCTGTATAACATCTCGCTGCGGCAGGACTTTCTGGAACAGTTCCGGCATCTGGACGTCCTGCCGGGCTGGAATTGGTTCTTCGGCAACCGGACCGGCACGCCCAGAGTTGTTGTGCACGTTCCCGTCGGCCAGCGGACCCGGGGCATGGAGAATCTGGACCGGGCGGTTGCGGAATTCCGTATGCGCCCTCTGGCGTATGAAATCATGACAACCTCGCTGGTCGTTGATTTTCTTATTTCCGTGATGCGTTCCGCACAATTCCTGCGCCCGTCGGTGGAAGAGGAAATGGCGTGCATTCTGGATGCAATTACCATTATGGAGGAGAATCCGACATGCCATTTTTCATTGAAGCAGCTGGCGTCGAAGTTAAACATGAGCGTCTCGTCTTTTTCCAAGAAGTTCCGGGATCAGATCGGAATTTCTCCAATGGAATATCTGCTGAAAATACGTCTGCTTCAAGTTCAATACCTGTTGGCCTCGAACTCGAAATCAATGAATGAGATTGCAGCGGAAAGCGGTTTCTGTTCCGCAAATTATATGATAAAACTGTTCCGGAGAGCGTATGGGATCACGCCGGCGAAATACAGAAAATCTGCGGCCCTGAATCCGTCAAAATGACGGATTGTTACATTTTTTTCCGATTTTATGTCTTGTCATCTTTTTGGTTTTGTGTCATAATACTTATAAACAAACGACCAGGAATTTATTATGACACTGAATTTGAAAAGAATCAATCTTGATTTTGATGAAGCGGGAAATGTTGTTCTGCTTCAGTGCGCCGGCATTGAGTTCGCCGCCGTTGAACCGGCAGGGGGTTCCGGGCTGTTCGTCGTCCAGCTGCGGGACTTCATCGGGAATCCGATCCGGCTTGACCGTTCGGATTTCTCGGATGTGACCCTCCACAGGTCGCAGGACGGATTTGAAATCGAATACTTCAACTGCCGCAGGCTGCGCGACACCGCCGTCAAAGTATGGGCAGTCCAGAAGAAAACCGAGATCCGCTGGCGGATTCAGGTTTCGACGGAAAATCCGGCCTGCCGGTGCGAATGGACGGATTTCCCGCGCCTCCGGCTGCGCCGTTCCACGGAAGAACGCTTCCTGCTCCCCTTTGCGGAAGGCACGCTGATCGATCATCTTGACTGGCGTGAAAAAGCGGCGAATTTCAAATGCGAATACAGCCAATATCCGCTCTCCGGATGCAACGGATTTTACCCCGGTCCCGCCGCGATGCAGTTCGCCGCCTGCTTTCAGGGCGAAACAGGATTGTATATCGGCTGCGCCGACTCCGCCCATGCGCCTAAAACGCTGGACATTCAATGTGAAGGCGACGAGGCCCGCCGGCTCATGGTGCAGAATTTCACGGGAGGCGCTCCCGGTCCGGAATTCGAGATTGTCACAGCCGCATTTGCCGGCAACTGGCAGGATGCCGCGGAAATTTACCGTGCCTGGATGCTCAGACATGATCCGCTGCTGCCGGAAAAGATCGGGAAACGCATTCCCGGCTGGCTCAAGGAATCGCCGGTCGTCATCGCGTTTCCCGTCCGCGGGCACGGCCTGGACAGCAGCGAAATGGCGCCCAATGAATATTTTCCCTACCGGAAGGCTCTTCCCTTCCTCGACAGGCTGCGTGAAAGGTGGAACGGACCGCTTCTGGCGCTGCTGATGCATTGGGAAGGCACTGCGCCGTGGGCTCCGCCGTATATCTGGCCGCCGTATGGCGGAGAAGAGGCGCTCGGCGAATTCACCGATGCGATGCACAAGGCGGGAGACCGGGTCGGCCTGTACGCTTCCGGAATCGGCTGGACTCAGCAGAGCATGTTGGAACCGGGCTACGACTGCCGTGAGCAGTTCGAGGCCGAAGAACTGGAAAACGAGATCTGCACCGGCCCCCGCGGCGAAGCGTATTCGCGGAACTGCAACGGCGCACATTCGATCCGCCTGGGATACGATCTGTGTCCGGCGCGTGACGCCACAGCCCGGATTGTCTGCAATGAAATTTCGGCGGCCCATCGCGCCAGGATCGATTATCTGCAATATTTCGACCAGAATCAGGGTGCGGCTTCACCGCTCTGCTACTCGGCGAAGCATGGACATCCTTCCCTGCCGGGCGCCTGGCAGACCACCGCAATGCGGACGCTGCTGGAAAAGGCTGCCCTTGCGGCGGAGGAGACGGTTCTGGGGTGTGAAAATGCCGCCGCGGAGCCGTACATGGAATTCTGCAAACTCAACGATCTCCGAAGTCATCTGGCCTGGGGGACCTGCGGAATGCCGGTGCCGCTTTACTCCTATCTTTTCCATGAATATTGCGTCGGATTTTCCGGGAACGGGGTTTGCCTTTCCGCCTGGATCGATACGGCGAAGACTCCGTTTTTCCTGCAATGGAATACCGCCTGGAACTTCGTCAATGGGAATTTGCTTGCCGCGGTGCTGAAAGACGGCGGGAAGATTCATTGGAACTGGGGTTTGAAGTGGGAGCAGCCGGAACCGGCACAGGAACCGCTGCTGACCCTGATCGGCCGCCTCAACGCCTGGCGGCGCGGAGCAGCCGCCAAATACCTTGTGGAGGGGCGCATGGAAAAGACTCCATGCATTGTCTGCGGGAGTTCTGAAATTCATTTACGGCATCGTGCGCCGGTTTCCACTCCGAACGTATTGGCTTCGAAATGGAGCTGCGGTACCCGGCAGGCGCTGCTGCTGGTGAATTTCGGGGAAAAAGCGGAACCGTGCCGGATTGACTTCGAAGTTCCGTTTCACGGCAGAATTCTCACAGCGAACGGCGAAGAAGCGTGGAGCGGCGCGTCTATGACGACGGAAATCCCGCCGCTTGACGCGATCATGCTTGAAACAGAGGAAAGCAATTGAATGTTCCTGCTTTACCGACAATTCGGTTCACATATTTTCACCCAACATCAAACAGGAGGAATGCAGATGAAAATTCGTAGATTCACGCTTATCGAGCTTCTTGTCGTGATCGCCATCATCGCGATTCTCGCCGCAATGCTGCTGCCGGCTCTGAACAAAGCAAGACAGAAAGCCCATACCATCACCTGTGTCAGCAATATGAAGCAGATCGCCACCGCCATCATGCTCTATGCCGACAGCAATGGCGGCTGGCTTCCGCCTGCCGATCCATGGGGAAGCTACATCAACTATCTTGCGGAATATCTGCCCAACAAGAATGATTATGATCCGACAAGCAAAGTGCTGTTGGTCGGCCCCGGTACCTCATCGCTGGCCATTTGTCCTACGGTACCCCGCAATGTTGAAGGCGCCAAATATTACACCTCCTCTTACCAGGCTTTTGCCCATCCGGATTCCTATGTCAGCTGGGCAGCCCACTTAACGCAGCATCTCTGGGTATTCAAGGATCGCAGCAGTGAGTGGCAGTATTCTTTCGCCATCGCCAAAATGAAAAGCAGCTCCGCGCTTTTCGGCGAAAAAAATTATGTAAGCCAAGATAGCGGATACGGCGGCAGAGCCTATGTCAACTATCTGTTCACCAATGCGTCCGGAAACCTCAACGGTTTTTACTCCCCCGCGTGGAACCACAGCAATGCCACCAATATTGCATTCGTTGACGGTCATGTGTCCAGTTTCAAATTCAGAGGTATCGGCAACGAGCTTGTAGACCCGGAATACGGGACCATACAGTAAATCCCGCCATCACCGGCCCGGCCTTCCTCTATTTGCCGGAAGGCCTCTTTCCTATTATGACTTGAAGGAACAACCATGTACTCTTACGCAATTTCTTTTTCGGATCAGGAAGTGACGACCCAGATATGGCAAGAGGCGATGACCCATTCTGAAATCCATAAGATTGAGTACTCTGCCGGAGGAGATGACTTTGACGTTTTTCGCCGCAGCGTGAAGGCGCTCTTCTCCATGCAGCAGGCAGGGATCCTGGAAGTGGCCAGCATTCATATCCCCTTCGGGCCATTTTCTTTCTGGAGCTTCGCTTCGCCCGATGAAACCGCCCGACGCGAAGGGATAAAACATATCCGTGATTTTTTATCTCTCTGCAGTGTTTTGAACTGCAGGAATTTCACCATTCACGGCAGCGACGAACCCATTGCATCGGAAGTCCGTCAACAGGCGATGACTTCCCTGCGCCGAAGTCTCCTGGAACTTTCAGAGGATATGATACAGTCCGGAGCATCTCTCAATTTGGAACTGCTTCCCCGGAGCTGCCTCGGCAATACCCCCGAAGAACTGTTGCTGATACTGAAGGACTTGCCGTCGGCAATCGGTATCTGCTGCGACGTAAACCATCTTTGCGGAACCCCGGCACGGGTTCCTCACGCGATCACCCTGCTGTCGAAACGTCTCCGGACTTTTCATCTCTCCGACTATGACGGTGTGGACGAGTGCCACTGGTTCCCCGGACTGGGAGTGCTGGACTGGCCGGCCATCATGCAGAAAATCCGCGGACTTCCCCAAGAGCTGCTGCTGATCTTTGAAATAGCCAGATTGCAGGCTCCTGGGTGGCAGAAACGGAACATCTCTCCGGAAATTCATTGCCGTAATTGCGCCGCAGCAGCCGAAATGCTGGAAAAAAACTTTGCTTTTCTATCTTGACAGGCTATTTTTTATTGAATGATTTCAGGTTGATCCACCAGGAGAACTCCTCCATGAAAAAAACTCTTTTTATCCTCATCTTCCTCGGAACACTGACGGGAATGACAATGGAAAAACTCCAGTTTCCCAATGCTTCCAGTATTGAACCGATTCCGATCTGGCAAGGCAAATACAAGATGGAGTGCTCTTATGCTCCCGGAATCGTTCCGGATTCCGCCTTGAAAGGTTCCGTAAAATTAACGGCGGATGTTCCAGGTCGACAGGCGCAGGACATCCAGGTGGTATTCCCGTCCCGCAGAAAAATCGTCGCCGGACAACGATATGAACTCCGCCTCCGGCTGATGAGCCCGCAAAAACTGCAGTTTTCCATCACGGTCATGCAGAATTTCAAACCGTGGGCCAAGTTGGGCTCCGATGCCTCCACGGTGATTTCGACCCAGCCCGGCAAGTGGCAGACGGTGCGACTTTCCTTCATCGCCAGCCAGGATTGCAGTCAAGGGATCAGGACGCCCGTTTTTTATCTGGGTACACTGCCCAAAGGAAGCACCCTCTATGTGGCGGAAATGCTCTTCGGCGATCCAGACGAGCTTCCTGACTTCGCCGAACCGACAACGGAAACGGAAACGGAGGAGGACGACGACACATCTTCCAGCAGAACCGGCCGGCACGAATCCGTCACCTTTGCAGTCAAAGATGACTTCGCGGTGGAAAATCTTTCCGCCAAAAAGAACTGGAGCTATTCCGACGCATGGAAGGAAAAATTCGGCATGCGGGAAAAAGTCTCCCTCTGCGGCATGTGGGATTTCGCCCCAGTCAAAAACATCAAAGAACCGCTTCCTCCCCCCGATGCGGAAAACTGGGCAAACTTCATTGTTCCGGGCTACTGGCGGGGAGGCAATCCGACAAACTTCGTCCATACCGGTGACGGTAAAACCGTCACCGCCTGCAATGGCATTCCATTGGAACAAATTCGCGCCGCCTGGTACCGGCGCACCATTGATATTCCCCGTGAATGGCAGGGCAGACAAGTCGTACTCCGCTTCAATCAGATCAATCATAATGCGGAAATTCTCGTCAACGGCCGGCGGGCCGGCGGTACAAAGGATTTCACCTGTTTCCCGGTTTACTGGAAAGATGCGATGCGTGCCTGCGATCTGGATATTTCGCAGCTTCTCCGTTACGGTCAGCAGAACGAGCTGGCTGTACGGGTAAGTTCAAGCGGTAAACTGGATGAAAAACGCAGCGGCATCGCCGGATATGTCTATCTGGAAGTCGCTCCGGCAGCAAACTTTGGAACCCCAGTCGTTTCCACTCAAGTCGCCGACGGGACAATGCGGATCAATTTCAAAAACTCCGCCGTGCGAAACGGCGACCTTACCATTACCATCCGGGAATGGAAAACCGGCAAAGCGGTTTATGAAAAAGAGCTGCCGTTTGCCGATTCCGTTCAGCTTGATTATCTGCCTCCCCGACTGTGGAGTCCCGAATCCCCCGACCTCTACTGGTGTGAACTCAAACTGGAACACAACGGCGTGCGCCTTGATGAATCACGGGTTCGCTTCGGCGCAGTCGAAGTCGAGGCAAAAGGAGGCGATTACTATCTCAACGGTCAGAAAATCAACCTCTATGCCGATACCGCTCTGGATACCAACGGTTACTGGACCTCCAACTGGCGCACCAATGCCGATTATGTACGCAAAGAAGCGCGGGCGATGCGCGCCATGAATCTGAATACCGTCTATTTCAGCGGTCTGATGCCCAAAGAACTGCTGGATGTCTACGATGAGGAAGGGATTCTGGTTCTCGCCCACATTTCTTTCAATTACGATACTCATCTCAAAAACAGCGACAGGAAGATTCTGAAGTTGTTTCAACAGCAGACCGCGACGCTCAAAAGCATGGATCGCTTCGACAATCACCCGTCCCACATCGGATTTCTTTTCGATGTCTGGTTCAATTTTCACCCAGGAACCACCAACCCAGAATACATCGGACTGAAAGAGAACACAGCCAGCTATCCCGCTTTTAATCGTGACGGACAGGTTATTGCCGAATCATCCGGCGATCCCAATATTGCCGACGGCGACAGGAGAGCCCGCCAAAACCGCTTTCGGCAAATCACCGCCATGTTGAGGGAGAACTTTCCCGGCAAGCTGCTGCTCACCGGGGCCTCCGGTGAAGCCGGCGATGCTTTCTCCACCCACTGTTATCATACCTGGGGGGCTCCCTTCGAAGAGTTGCGCGCCCTCTTCGGGCGCTATGGATTGCAACGGGAACTGCCGATCTTCATCGGGGAATTCAACATTCCTTATCCTGGCAGTTTCTGTCCGCTGGATGTTTTCAATCCCCACGAAGCCAATCCGCTCTCTTTGGAGAACTTTTCACGCTATTTCGGCAACGAAGGCTACCGCTGGCGTGCCTTTTACTGCCGCCGTCTGTTTCAGGATGTTGGCGATGACTCTCTTATGGGCAGCAGGATGGATCAGCAGGGCGACACGCAGTACTGGATTCCCAGCGGTCTGTACAGCGCACTTTTCACCATCTCCAATGAAACCATCGTTCCAGGCTGGCGTTTTTCCGGAGTCACCGGAATCGGATTCTTCGGTTTCGTCCAGAGCTACCACCTGCTGCTGGCAGGCTGTGCCAGCAGCAATTTGAACACTCCGCTGCCGGATGATCTTTCCCGCCCGGTATACTCGCCGGAACGGGCAGTCTATGGAGCTTATCTGCCGCCGTTTGTTTGTTCTGAAACCAATCTTTTCCTGAAATCCACTTTGTCCATGGCTTCCCATCTCCGGGTCTCGGCGCCGGTACTGGCGGAATTCATGGAACCGGGACCGGATCCCTACGCTCTCGATCACGCCTGGTTCGGCGGAGAAGTGCTGAAAAAGCAACTTGTGGTTCTCAACGATTCCCCGGAGGACAAAAATCTGACATTCCGGATTACGCTCCGCAGTAAAAACAACCTCATACTGCGCTCAATGAAACAAAGCTGTACCATCGCTTCAGGCGAAAGAGCAGTTCTGCCGGTGAAATTCAAACTGCCGTACACTGCCAGTCGGGTCGACGGAAGGCTCGCTGCCGAATGCATCAATCAGGACACACCGATAACCGCGTCTCTCGATGTTCAGTGGTTTCCCAGACCGCCGGGCCTGAAAACCAGCCGCCCCATTTACCTTTTTGATCCTCAAGGCGGTGTAAAACAATATCTGACCAGACAGAATATACCGTTTACGGAACTGTCCTCACCGACCGCGCTTTCCTCTGGCCCCGGAATTCTGTTGATCGGCCGCCAGGCACTGACCGCCGCCCGCGATATCCCGGATTTCAACCGGCTGACTGCGAACGGCATCAACATCCTGATTCTGGAACAGCAGCTTGCCAGTTCCACGGAGTTGATGAAAACCCGTACCCGTCATGCCTTCATCAATGCGCCCGGTCACACCGTACTGGCCGGTTTTCAGGATCAGGATTTCGCGAACTGGCGCGGCGGAGTCTCGCTGGCAGATTCCTACGAACACAATCCGCCAGGTTACGGCTGGGCCGCCGCCGGGAACCGCAATATGTTGGCAAGTTATGTTTTTCGCCGTCCTGCACACGGCAATTATCGAGCCTTGCTCTGTTCGGGGTTCGATCTCTATCAGACGCCACTGCTGGAATATTGCGGCAGGGAAGGCAGCTGGATTGCCTCCCAGCTGGAACTTGTCCCGCGCCTGGGGATTGATCCGGCAGCGACTACACTGTTTCATCGTATGGTATCCTATCTGGATCAAAGAGGCACAGTCGAAGGCGATGTGCTTTTCTTCGGAGGAGAAAAAGGAACGGCCCTGCTGAAAAAAATGCAGATAGAATATACGCCTGTAACGGAACTGGATGCGCAGGTGTTGAAAAATGCCCGGACGCTTCTGATTTCCGACCCTGATTTCGAAAAACTCCGCAGACACTCCATTGCGTTAACCCGTTTTGTCTACAACGGCGGTCACATCTGCTATCTTCATACGGGAAATGCCTTTGAATCGATATGGCTGCCGTTCCCCTTGAAACTCAAGGAAAAAAAAGCGCGGCAGGCACTGCACAAAGTCGATCACCCCGATCATTTCTGGCGTTGCGGCTGGGATAATAACGACCTCTACTGGCACGAAGAATTCAATCTGCCGTTTTTTGACGGCATTCCGGAGCAGGCAAATGCCTTTTCACCCGGCGTGGTGGTGGATCTTCCTCACGGGGCGGGCCGGTTCACCTTGATTTCCATCACGCCGGAACTCTTCGGGAACACTCCCGCCAGCGGGAAAACCTGCCGATTTCTTTCCGCCCTTCTTTCCGGAGCGGGTGTAACCATCCGCAGCGACGGCACAGCCTTCACCGCCCAGTCCGGGGGGAATCATAATATCGACCTTGCAGATTACAACTGGAGTTTCGCCCTCGATCCGAAGAATACAGGCCTTTCGGAAAAAGTCGAAACCGGCGCAGACGGTTCTCTCGTCTGGCAAAGCGGTCTGATCGCCGACGGCGCAGAAGTAAAGCTCGGCGTTGCCTTTGAACAGTTCCTGCGCAAGGAATACGATGGTTATGTCTGGTATCGCCTGAAATTTCCGCTTCCCTCCAAGCTGCAGAATCTGGAGAAATACTACCTTTCCATCGGCGCAATTGATGACTTCGACTGGGTGTATGTCAATGGGAAACTGGTAGGGAAAACCGGGCGGGAGACACCTTCCTGGTGGCAGACACCGCGACTCTACGAAATTCCGGGCAATCTCCTGAAGCCCGGAGAGAATACCATCGCCATCCGCATACTGGATGAAAAAGGAGAAGGCGGCATCATGCTTCCTGTGGTACTCGGCAATCAGCCCGTTGTCAAAGGGAAAAATACCGGCTGGAACACACCTTACCCAGAAGGCAGCAGCCGGGATTATCAGAATCACCCGGACCTCGTCCGGCAATATTGAGGGATCAAATGAATATCATTGAAATAAAACATATCCGCGGCAACGCCTCCGCCAGTATTGAAGATGCGTTGGGTAAAATCATTCCTGGAGAAAAAAATCTGATCCGGTTTGAAAAGGGAATCTATCAATTTGACTGGGAAGGCAGTCGGACTGACGTTGAGATTGATTGCGGTTATTTACGCTCCTCCCGAAAACACGTTCTTTTTGCTCTGGAGAAACTTACCGACCTCACCATTGACGGCAATGGCTCCGAATTTCTCTTTCTGGACCGCATGTTCCCTTTTTATCTTCAGCAGTGCAGCAATGTCACGCTGAAAAACTTCACGATCGACTTTGCCTGTTCCATGCTGACGCAGGGAACGGTGGTTGCATCAGACAACAGCGGTTTTGAATTGAAAATCGACCGCTCACTTTTCCGCTGCCGGACAGATGCGGAGGGACATGTCATTTTCGACTGCGGGCGAAGCAGCTTCAGTTCTGCCGGGAACTGTCCGATCCTGTTGGGAAACGCCCAAGGCGGCCGCCCGCCGTGGGATTACATTTTTGCAGGTTCCACTCAGGCAGATACCAGTCATCTGCCCACCGGCTTTATCTGGACGGATGCGGAAGAAACTCCGGACGGAATCCGTTTCCGTTATCGCAAAGCCTCCCGGATTCTGCTTTTTCCCATCGGCGACGAACTTTTCTTCAACTATATGCCGCGGCAGAATATCAATATTTACATGCAGAACTGCAAGGGAATCCGTTTGGACGGCATCTCCATCTACCGTAGCGGCGGCATGGGAATTGTAGCGGATTTTTCGGAAAACATCTCCATAGACAGATGCAGAATTGTGGTACGTCCCGGGCGCGGAGAATGTCGTTCCACCACGGCTGATGGGATGTTCTTCAGCCAGTGTTCCGGTCTGATATCAATCCGCAACAGCAGAATTTCCAATACACTGGATGACGCATTGAACATTCATGGTTTTTACACCCGCATCGTTTCCGTCGCCGGCAGAACAGTTCGCTTTCAACACGCAAACGCCTCCCACGGCAAGCGGATTCCGTATACCTGCGGCGACAAACTTACTGTCAGCGATCCGGAGACACAGAACAGGAAAGCAATTGTCACCGCTGCGGACGTCAGACCGGAACCGGACGGTACCGTCCTGATGCAGCTGCAGGAGGAAACTCCCGGTCTCAAAGCCGGCGACATCATGGAAAACGAAACCCGTGCCGCCGATTTTCTCTTTGAAAACAATGAAGTGGAAGGAGTCCCGCACCTGCGCATCTCCGATAACGGAAAGCTGCGTATCCGCAACAACACATTCAAACGGATTGAATCTGTGTATTTCTGCGACCTGCTTGCTTACTGGTATGAGTGCGGCGCCATCAAAGATCTGGTGATGGAAAACAACGACTTCATCGACTGTCCCACCGGAGGAGAATACGCAATTACGGTGGAATCGAGCCGCCGGGTCACCAGCGACATCCGAAATCAGAACATCCGGATTTTGAACAACCGGTTCACCGGCGGCAGCGGCAGAAACATCAGAGTGCAGATGGCAGATCGCGTCATTATTTCCGGCAACAGTTACACGGCAGCAGAAAACGTTGAACCAATCGAGCTCCGCAACTGTACAGAAGTAAGTTGCCGTGAAACGACATCGGATATCGTCCGGTAAAGAATCCATCCGGGGCTCTTTGCAGATGGCTTGAAAACATATTCAACAGCAACTGATTGAAGGATAAAAAATGGGAACAGTTTTTAAAACGGGTCGTCGAATCAAGCTCGGTATCTGGGGACTTTGCCGCGGAGTCAGTTTCGGCAACATCGCCGGGAATCTGCAGATTGATGTAATTGCCGGTTGCGATATTGACGCCGGGATGCGGGAAAAATTCCGGAAAAATTATCCGGATGTCCAGGTTTTCGCCGATGAAAATGAATTTCTCAGCACACCGGGAATGGATGCTGTTCTGATTGCGACCTTTTTTGACGCGCATGCCGAACATGCCATAAAAGCGCTGAATGCAGGAATGCATGTCATGTGCGAAGTCACCGGTTTCTTCACTCCTGCCGATGGCGTTCGGCTCGTGGAAGCGGTTGAACGGAGCGGCAAGGTTTTCAACCTCCTTGAAAACTATCCATTCACCAAGCAGAATATGTACCTTCAGGCACTTTGGGACAAAGGTTTTTTCGGAGAATTCCTCTACGGCGAATGTGAATACCTTCATAATTGCCGCGACCTGATCTACGGCAACTGGACTCCGTCCGGCACACTTCCGCGCGTCCCCGGCTGTACCATGCACAACTGGAGATCCTGGCTCAATTTTCATTACTACAACACGCACTCTCTCGGACCGCTGATGAAAATCACCGGATTGCGTCCGATTCGTGTGACTGCCCCGGCCGCCAGCGTTCAATGTCCCGGTTTTCCGAGAAACAGCGGCATGGGTAAAATGTGTCCGTCTTTTGTGGAAATGAGCAACGGTGCGGTCATGCGGAATCTCATGGGGGCAGCAACCAATGATTCCCCATACGGCTGCCGGCTCTGGGGAAGCCGCGCATCTCTGGAAGCAATCGGCGACGGCCTGCGAATCTGTGTAGGCGCCCGCGGCGATGGCCGACGCCTGAAGGTGGATCCGCAATGGGCGGAACTGGGTGAACTTGCCGATGCGGCTGGCCACAACGGTGGCGATTTCTGGGAAATCTACTATTTTGTCAGGGAAATACTCACCGGCGAAAAAGCGCCTTGGGGCATCTACGATGCCGCAGACGTCACCCTTGCCGGTATCTCTGCGGTACGAAGTGAAACAGAAGGAGGAATTCCGGTGGAAGTTCCGGATTTCCGCGATCCGGCAGTTCGTGACCAATACCGCAACGACCATTTTCTTCAGAAACGGCTGTTTGATCCGGCAAACGTCTTTCCGGCAGACTGCGACCACGAGCTCGCCGACACCTTCTGCAAAACGATGCTCGATATCGAGAAATTCAGCGGAATGCTCCGCGATGCATTCGACGGCGCGGTGCTCTGGAAAAACTTAAGCGATGATTACTCCAGGTTGACGGTCTGCAAAGCTGTCAATTCTGCACTGGAGCATCTTGCCGACCTGTTCACGGCACTCGAACAGGGGAAAAAAATCATGGCAACCTATCCAGATGGAGATCCCGCCACCGCGTTGCGTGGCATAATTTCGCTTGCAATGCCGGAGTGCGACGAACCGGAAACTCTGGTCCGTCAGAAACTGGAAGCCATCCGGACGGAATTTTCACGCTGACCGGCGCGCGGCAACATCAGATACTCTCAAAAAAGGAACAGTAAAATGGGACAACTCAAAATGATTTTTGATGCGGAAGCCACTCCGGTTCCGTTGCTGAACATGCCGCATGGCTTCAGCCTGCATGCGGTTTCTCCCGCGGAATGCGGCAAATACCTGGCACTTCGGCAAACCATCAACTGGCATTGGCAGGAACAGGACTTCGTGAACTATCAGGCTAAGATTTTGCCCGACGGCCTTTTCGTCATGATTGACGACGCCACTGGAAAATTCGCGGCCTCCGCCGGTGCGGAGACCTCGGATTTCAAGGATCATCCTGAAATCGCCGTTCTTGGCTGGGTTCTGACCGACCCGATGTACAAAGGTCATCATCTTGGAAAAAACGTCAGCATTGCCGCCATGCACAAATGTCTGTCTCTGGGGTATCGCAGAATCAGCCTGCTGACCGATGATTTCCGAATCCCAGCACTCAAAACATATCTCGGACTCGGATGGCAGCCGTGGCTCTACGAAAATGACATGCCGGAACGCTGGGCGAAAATCGCGGCAAACCTCAAAATTACCTGTGACTCCATGAGATGTCTTCCGAAGAAACCGTATTTCTTCAAATGAGCAGACAGTCTGATGCGCAGGGGCAGGCCGACTCTGCGCATTTTTTTGCTGTATTGAGTCAAGTATTTTCATGACTTCTTCATCCGTGAAAACGGAAGGCAAACGAGATTTACGCCTATATGTCAAATTCGGAACTTTACTGGAATAGTCCATTGTAACTTTTTCGGTCGCGTAAAGGTAGCGCAGAAAAACCCGCATACAACAAGTTGCATTGTATGTTAGGCCTTCTGCATATTCAACGAGAATCTTGCAATAATTAATGGTTCATGACATCTTTAGCGGATTATTTCGACATACCTTCAATAATAATCGATAGATATCATGCTTTCTATAATTGAATCGAAATTCGCATTCTTTCAAGTGCAAGTAAAAGGTATTTTTCGAGATG